>NZ_JBFRNX010000025.1:0-16629 GCF_041471165.1 Shewanella sp. 10N.261.52.F9 | reverse complement strand
ACCACCTTCGACGAAGAGCCGTATATTTACAGTAGTATGTATGTTCCTTTTGGGCTACTTGCTCGATGATATCGAAGAAAATGCGCTGACAACGAAAGAAAAACATTGGGCATTGGTGTGGCATGATGAGTTTAATGGTACGGAAGTTGATCTGCAAAAATGGAGCTTTGAATACAACTGCTATGGTGGTGGTAATAATGAGCAGCAGTGCTATACCGATCGTAAAGAGAATGCATTTATAGCGGAAGGTTTATTACATATCGTTGCACGACAAGAACCATTTTCTGGCCCAGCTCATAAAGATGATCATCGTGACTATCTACGAACAGATCTATCTATCACTAAACCTTTTACTTCGGCGCGAATGCGAACCCTATATAAGGGTGATTGGCTTTACGGGCGTTTTGAAGTTAGAGCCAAGTTACCTAGTGGCCAAGGTTCGTGGGCTGCGGCTTGGATGTTACCTTCAGACTCGTGTTATGGCGAATGGTCTAGCTCTGGGGAGCTTGATATCGTTGAAGCTGTCAATTTGGGAACTTTACTTAATAAAGATACTGGAGCAAAAGAAACGCGGGTTCACGGTACGCTGCATTATGGGCAGTCTTGGCCAAATAATGTTTATAGCGGCTTTTCTTATCAACTCCCTAATAACCAAAGTCCTGCAGATAACTTCCATGTTTACGCGATAGAGTGGCAGCAAGATGAGATCCGTTGGTACGTAGATGGTGTTCACTATGCAACTCAAACCTCAAAGACTTGGTACAGCAAATATGTTGCTGGCAGTGATTTAATAGAAGCGAAAGACGGTGCGCCTTTTGATAAACGATTTCACTTGCTGTTAAATCTTGCTGTTGGTGGTGATTGGGCTGAAAATGTGAATGATAAAGGTATCGACAAGCGTGCTTTTCCACAAACGTTTCTTATTGATTATGTACGTGTTTATCAGTCGATAGCTAGCAATGATAGACAATAGTAGCGATAGAAAAATGATTGGCTTTTGTGTCTTTATCGATTTTCTTTTAAAAGCCTTTTATTAAATTCATCATTATCGCAATATCACTGAAGCTTATAATACTTAGTCGATTTTAAACAATGAATGAATAATTGGTTATTAATTTTAACGCTTAAGTAATGGCATAATTAGTTTATTCCTTTAGATAATCTATAGAGAGCTTGCATTTTGACTCAAACATTTAAGCAAGAATGGTTAGCTGCCATTGTCGATATATCCGTCGAAGCTGGTGATGCTATTATGGCCATTTATGGTCAAGATGACTTTGGTGTACAGACTAAGTCAGATGATAGTCCGGTAACAGCTGCTGATTTGGCAAGTCATGACGTTATCGTTAGACAATTACAACTGTTAACGCCAAATATCCCCATTTTGTCGGAAGAGTCTGTTGGGATCGCATGGAATGAGAGACGTGATTGGCATTGTTATTGGCTAATTGACCCTCTTGATGGCACAAAAGAGTTTATTAAACGCAATGGTGAATTTACCGTCAACATTGCTTTTGTCGTAAAAGATAAAGCTGTAGCTGGGGTAGTGTATGCACCAGTTTTAGATAAGTGTTTTTACGGTTCACAGGAGCTAGGGGCATGGGTACGTCAAGCCAATGTAGAAACTTCACTTAATGATATAGGCTTAACCAAAGGTGATGATGTCAGTGCTCTGAGCCCACGAATTGTAGGTAGTCGCTCTCATATAAGTCCTGGATTACAATCGTATTTGCAAGAAATAGGCGAACATGAGATGAAGAGTGTTGGCAGCTCGCTAAAGTTTTGCCTATTGGCTGAAGGTGAAGCGGATATCTACCCAAGACTGGGTCTTACCAGTGAATGGGATACAGCCGCTGCACAAGCTGTATTAGAAAGTGCTGGTGGCAAAGTAATACGTTATGACACTGGGGCTCGGTTAGACTATAACCAGAAAGAGGATATTTTGAATTCTTATTTTATTGCTTACGCGCCAAATTGGAAAATAGATAAACCCCATAATGTCAGCTAGAGCGTAAATGTTGCTAACCCCTACCATCTGTACATAACCCCGCTTAACGTATAGATTAGGTGTGACTTTTTATTAATTGTAAAATAGTACTGAAGGAGATGGCATGCTAAGGATTGGTGTTGATCTCGGAGGCACAAAAATTGAGGTGGTTGCACTTAATGGGCTCGGCGAAGAGCTTTATCGTAAGCGTGTACCGACACCAAGAGAATATATTGCGACTCTAGATGCGATAGAGGCGTTAGTCTTTGAAGCTGAATCCCTGCTCCAACAAAAAGCGACGGTAGGCGTTGGGATCCCTGGTGTTGTTTCGCCTTTTTCTGGCCTTGTTAAGAATGCTAATTCTACGTGGATTAATGGTCACCCTCTTGATATTGACCTAGGTAAACGTTTAGGACGAGAAGTTAGAGTCGCAAATGATGCCAATTGTTTTGCCATATCAGAGGCTATTGATGGTGCAGCTGCAGGAGAAGCTATTGTTTTTGGCGTGATCATTGGCACAGGCTGTGGCGCTGGATTATCGATAAATGGTCGAGTACATAATGGCAGAAATCGTATCGCAGGGGAGTGGGGGCATAACCCATTACCCTGGATGAGCGAAGACGAGTTTAATTCGACTGACTGCTTCTGTGGTAATAGAGATTGTATTGAAACCTTTATTTCCGGTACGGGTTTAGTTAGAGATTATAAGCTTGCTGGTGGGCATGCTGATTCCGGAATTGAAATAGCGTTAAAATTAGAGCAAGGTGAATTGCTAGCATGTCAAACATTTGAGCGTTATGTTGATAGGCTTGGACGTTCTTTAGCGCATGTTATAAATACGCTAGATCCTGATATTATCGTACTCGGCGGCGGTGTATCGAGTATTAATCAAATCTATCAGCTTTTGCCTAAAGTGTTACCTCAATACGTGTTAGGTGGGGAGTGCAGAACGCCCGTTGTGCAAAATATGTATGGCAGTTCATCGGGTGTGCGTGGCGCTGCATGGTTATGGAATAATAGCTAACCTTTATCAGTTACTCTCACGAGTTGAGCCTGAATAATTCATCGGATTACATGCTACACTTCCGATATATTTTTCTAGTAGGGTAAACGCTTGTATGTTTTGGGTAAAAAAGATTGTTTCACAGTTCTTTATGCCTGTACCGCTGTTATTGATTTTAATTGTTATTGCTTTTTTGATGATACGTAAGCGTAAGTTTTCAAAAGTCACCTTGGGACTTGCTGCATCTTTATTGATTTTATGCAGTAGCCATTGGGGAAGTAATGCATTAATCGCGCCTCTAGAAAACCAATACCCAGTTAATAATATGCCTATTGCAAAAGGCTGTTTAGTGATGGTGCTAGGTAGTGGTCATGATGATGACCCACACTTGACCGCAGTGCAGCAATTATCGAATACCGCACTTGCTAGACTCAGTGAAGGCATACGGCAGATGTCTTTAGGCCAAGATTGTAAGCTTGTTGTCAGTGGTTGGAGTGGTGCACATTCAACAAGAGCGCATGCTGATGTGATGTTTGATGCTGCGGTTGAGCTTGGAGTTAGTCCTGATTTAATCATTAGATTTCCGTTGGCTAAAGATACAATTGAAGAATCACAGTTTATGCGCTGGGAAGTTGCAGATGCACCCTTTAGGCTGGTTACATCTGCGAGTCATATGCCAAGATCAATGGCGATATTTAATAACTCAAACTTAAATGTGTCTGCCGCTCCTACCGATTTTGCCAAAAGAACAACAGCTTGGTGGCATTTTGATGCTCAAAGTTTATTAAACTCGCAGCGCGCCATACATGAGTATTTAGGGCTTTTATGGTTTAAGCTCAAATATGAAGGTCGAGCTGATAAAGAATCGGCAATTATTTCGAAGCTTGATAATGCGCAAGGGCTGTGAATCCTTAATAGTTGAATATATTAGCTTTCATTCTAGGTATGCCTTCAATTACAACATAGCCTCAGTGATTGCTTTAGAGATAAGTTAATAGGTACATAGAAATTGAAAGAGAAAGAAATTTTAATAGAACCTATCAGTAAGCGAAACGGTATTACACTAAGTGTTGTAGGAGTAATAGGTTTAATTGTTGGTATTGGTTTCTTTGTAGTTGGTAGCCAATTTTTTGCTCCGGGGATCCTTTGCTTTGCACTTGGAGCAATTTCTACGGTATTAGGTATTTCAAAGTTAGTTGAACCAGCTATAACAATTAGACTGACTGATAAGGGGATCACCCACTTTCATCGCCGTGGTGAGGTATTTATTGCTTGGAATAACATTCAGCGCTTTGATCAACCAAGAGTGACTCAAGGTTTAGAAACGATAGATTTGCCCTATATTGGTATTAAACTAAAAAGTTTGAGCCCTGTGTTAGAAGCTATTTCGCTCAGACTCGCAACAGGCTTACTTACTGAGCAGCGGCCATTATTAATGACTGCATCAACTCAAGAGGAGGACTTATCGACATTGGAGAACCAAATGAGCGAAGAGTTTACTCCTTTCATTGAAGGAAATGACCGTTTTAAAGGCGTGCTGGCTATGTTTGGTCATCGCTCTCGGTTACTGGATGCAAACTTAGGTTATCACTTATATATATCGACAGATTGTTTAGATAGACCTGCTGATGAGTTTATTAAACTACTTAGGGAATTGCAGCAACAAAGCCTATAATCGAGATAGAAGTCGCTGACGTGCTGAGTTTTCTGTTTTACCATCGCTTGAATTTAAGGCTACTAGAAAACCTTATAAAAAAGCTCAGTGTACATACACTGAGCTTTTTTATGTGTAATCCTATCTTTTATAAAACATCATTGTTTGCTGATGAATAACATTTTTATATTTAGCTAATACTCAGCTCTGCATCTTCAATATCGTCATTACTCTTTTGGTGATTGATGACTTTTTTATTATCTGTATTGGACGGTAAGAAATCGACGTTATCCCTAACACGCATACCTACAAATTGTCCGCCCTCAAAAATCTCCATCGACTGACAGTTAACCTCTCCATCGACTAAACCTGAGCCCGTTATATTGAGTTTTTCACAGGTGAGCTTACCTTTGAAAGTCCCCGAAACCCTGAGTTCAGAGCATTGAAGTTTACCTTCGATAAGACCACCTGGTTCGATAGTAATATTGTGACTTGAAAGGATGGTTCCTACGAGTTCACCAGCAATCATGGCTTCAGCCGTAAATTCGGTATCACCACTAAACTTGGTACTTGGCGCAATAAAGGTGAGTTCGCCACTTCTTTTTTTTCTAAACATTATGCTGCCGTTATTTGTCTAAGTTGCATAGATGTTACCTTGAATATGAGAAGAACAAAACCACTTAAATTTGGCGCTTTGACGTCATATTTTTGGCTCGCTGTTGCGAGTGGTGTATTGTTTAAAATTAGCTAAAGAGGGCATAAAGAAAGTGGGGTTTACAAAAGGAAAAAGCATATTGGATTGAATATGTTAGATAGCGCTAGTTTGGTTAGATAGTAATACTAAATAAACTCAAAACCTGTAATATTTGATTTGCCCTAACCTATAAATTTTAGGCTAAATTTATGCCTCTACATTTTTTAGAAGAATAGCGTTGGATGGGCAAGGTGCTACGCATGCGCCACAACCGGTACAGGCATCTTTATCTATATTAGGAAGTGGGGCTTTACCTATGGATAATGTAAAACTAATGGCACTTGTGTCGCATGCATCTTTACAGCTTTGACACCATATACCCTGATAAGCCATGCATTTTTCTTGAATATTTGCTGTTATTTGCCAAGGAACATTGTTTAGATCTTCAAATAACGGCTCTTTACATACATCAACACACTTTTGACAGAAGGTGCACTCATCGATAGAGAAATCGATTTGAGGAAAACCGCCATCTCCTTTGATGATGATCTGTGTTTCACAAGCTTCAATGCATTTATCACAGCGAGTACAAAGGTCGGTAAACTCGACAGAGCTCTTTACCCAAGGTAAGCGAATAGCGTCATTCTTGTTACGACTAAATAGTCGTCTTCGACTTTGATTGATGGTGCTCATCGACTTACTCTCTAAAGTAAAGCTCTAAGACGCTTTGCTTTTTTCGCATAGCGTCTAGATGCTTATATCTGATAAAAACATGCAGGCTATTAAGCTTTATAGCCGTTAGGATTGCTCGATTGCCAATGCCAGCTACTTTGTGCCATATCATCAATAGCGTGACTCGCTTGCCAGCCAAGCTCTTGCTGAGCTTTGTTTGGATTGGCATAACAGGCTGCAATATCTCCAGGTCGTCTATCCACTAGTTGATACTTTATTTGAGTTCCGCTAGCTTTCTCAAACGCTGTGACCATTTCTAATACGCTATAACCTTGACCAGTGCCTAAATTGTATGTGACTAAGCCGCATTGAGTCTGAAGCTTATCCAGTGCTCTTAAATGACCCACTGCTAAGTCGACCACATGGATATAATCTCTAACGCCGGTGCCATCAACGGTATCATAATCACTGCCAAATACACTTAACTGCTCCCTCTTACCAACAGCTACTTGAGTAATAAAAGGCATCAGGTTATTTGGGATGTCATTAGGGTCTTCGCCGATTAAGCCACTGTGGTGCGCGCCAACTGGGTTAAAGTAACGAAGACATGCGATATTCCAACTATTATCTGAGTGATAAAGGTCGCTAAGAATATGCTCCACCATTAACTTTGATTGACCGTAAGGGTTGGTTGCACCGGTTGGGAAATCTTCAGTAATTGGCAAGCTTGCAGGGTCGCCATATACGGTTGCAGATGAGCTGAACACTAAGTTTTTGACATTAAACTCAGCCATCACTTCACATAGTACAATTGTACCTGTGACATTGTTTTCGTAATAACGTAGTGGTTGTTCGACAGATTCACCAACAGCTTTTAACCCTGCAAAGTGAATGACAGATTTAATATCGTGATCGTTAAACAGCTTTTGTAAAAAAGCACGATTAAGAATGTCACCTTGATAGAAGGTCACTGTTTTACCAGTGATTTGTTCTACGCGTTGAAGTGCCGCTACACATGAATTACTGAGGTTGTCGAGAATGACAACATCGTTACCTGTATTAAGTAGCTCTACTACTGTGTGGCTACCAATGTAGCCTGCGCCGCCAGTTACCAATATGGTCATTTAAACTTCCTATAAGCTATTCAGTGTTTAAAAGGGATTTAGTTAAGTGTCTTAACAATGGCTTTTAAATACTCTGCGAATTCGTTACCAATTTCACTGTGACGAAGAGCATGTTCTACATTCGCTTGCATATAACCTAGTTTATTGCCGCAATCGTGACTCTTACCTTGCATGTAATAAGCGTTAACCGTTTGGTTTTCCATTAGCATGGCAATCGCATCAGTTAGCTGAATTTCATCTCCTGCTCCCGCAGGTGTTCTTGCTAAGTAGCCCCAAATCTCCGCTGGGAGTACATAACGACCTACAACAGCTAAGTTAGACGGTGCATCTTCAACTTTTGGTTTTTCTACTAGCTGAGTTAACGGCATAGAACCGCCTGGTTGAAGCTCTTCGCCATTGATATCAGCAATACCATATTGGTTAACCATTTCATGAGGAACGCCTTCAACCATAATCTGGCCGACTTCAGTTTCATCATACAGTTTAACCATATCGGCTAAGTTGTCCTTGGTTAGATCACTTGCAGCGCAATCGATAAGAACATCAGGTAAAAGCACGGCAAATGGGGCGTCACCAATAATGCTCTTTGCACATAAAATAGCATGCCCTAAGCCTTTGGCTTGCGATTGACGGACGCTAATAATGGTCACATCTTCAGGGCAAATAGCTTGAACTTCAGCAAGAAGTTGACGTTTTACACGGCGCTCAAGTTGCGTTTCTAGCTCGAAGCTAGTATCGAAATGATTTTCTACCGAGTTTTTACTTGCGTGAGTGACTAAAACAATCTCTTTTATCCCTGCTGCAATCGCTTCTTTTACAACATATTGAATAAGCGGCTTGTCCATAACTGGCAGCATCTCTTTTGGGATAGCTTTGGTTGCAGGAAGCATGCGTGTTCCTAAACCTGCTACTGGGATAACTGCTTTGCGAATTTTATGTTGTTTCATTCTAGTCCTATTCGTTCCTAATCGAGGAGTCGGCAAATAACACTATATTCTATACCGAAAACGTGTTGCGATGGAGAAGATTTAATTAAACTGCAGGTGGAGTTGACATTATTTGAGTTTAATGTTGATTATTTATACATTTCATAGCGTAAGTTATTTTTTGATTATTGTTAATATCAAAGATCATATACTAACCTTGTAAGCTTAAGATTGAGTTTTAAAGTCACTTTGCTGAGAAGATAAAAGTTTAAGATTTAGGTTCTCGAATAGACACATTATCCTTACTGTACTTGTTAATTTCACCTCCAACTGCTCTTTGTTGTAAACCTTTCAATACGTCATTTAACGCCTGTTTTGCTGAGATTTTTAACCTTAAGGTTTTACTCTGTACTTTTTTCATTACACTTTTTATCTGCTGGGGCCTAAATTATAAACTGTGATCAGCTTAACAATTTTGGGTGCTTGGTTAACTATGGAGACAGAACTTAATCCCCATATTTAGGATGATTGTTGGGAACTATGAATAAACAACAAAATTACATAGCACACATACCTGATACCAATGGGTGTATTGATTACCCACAAACTGAAAATGATATTTGGTCGGAGCTATATGCTAGACAATTAGTCAACTTACCGGGGCGAGCATGCCCTGAATATTTACATGGTTTAGATAAACTAGGCTTACCTACCAGTAGGATCCCGCAGTTACCTGAGATCGATGAGGTGTTGCTGCAAACGACTGGTTGGAAAACTGCAGCTGTTCCGGCATTAATTTCTTTTGGTAAGTTTTTCGAGTTACTGGCCAATAAATCATTTCCAGTAGCAACCTTTATTAGAAGCCGTGAAGAGTTTGATTATTTACAAGAGCCTGATATTTTTCATGAAGTCTTTGGCCATTGCCCCTTATTAACAAATCCCTCTTTTGCACACTTCTCCCATTTGTACGGCCAGCTAGGTTTAGCTGCGACGAAAGAGCAACGCGTATTTTTGGCAAGGCTTTACTGGTTCACCGTTGAGTTTGGTGTATTACGTACCAAGCAGAATGAACTCAGTATTTATGGCGGTGGTATTTTAAGCTCACCAGGTGAAACCTTGTACGTGATGGGGGATGAACCGGAAATTAGACCTTTTGATTTGGTTGACGTGCTAAGAACCCCTTATCGCATAGACATTATGCAGCCAATCTATTACGCCATCGACAATATAGGCCAATTGGATGAGATTGCCGAAATGGACATTATGGCTGCGGTTAATAAAGCACAGCAGCTAGGGTTATTTGAAGCCGCATTTCCCGCTAAAGCGAGTTAATAAGTATCAAAATAGGTTGGTAGTAATTTAAAACTCGTTGATTTAAAGAATTAATACAAACGTTAAGTTAAGGAACGAAACATGACTGAGTTAGCGCAAATGAAATGCGAAGCTTGCCAAGCAGATGCTCCAAAAGTGAGTGATGAAGAGCTGGCACAATTAGTAAAAATGATCCCTGATTGGGGCGTTGAAGTGCGTGATGGCATTATGCAGTTAGAAAGAGTGTATAAGTTTAAGAACTTTAAGTTAGCTATGGCGTTCACTAATAAACTGGCTGAGCTAGCAGAAGCTGACTTTCATCATCCTGGTATTCTGACTGAATGGGGAAAGGTCACCGTAACTTGGTGGTCTCATTCGATAAAAGGGCTACATAAGAATGATTTTATTATGGCGGCTAAAACAGATACGCTTTATCAATAACCGCTAGTTTTGTGCTTTTTCTTATATCAAGAACAGCATTGGAGTTGCTTCGTCCTATGACTTCCTAGCAGATTCAACTGCTAAATTTAAGCGTGTTGGCGAGAGCAACACGCTTTTATTTTCTTTATGTTACAAATCCCCTGTAAACAACCCTTGCCACAACTAAAATAAACTTCTAACGTATAGGCAAATTACAGACCTACCGTTTACGCTCACGTATATTCAATGAGGCAAACTGTTTTCTGTTGATTGTTTTATCCCAATAACGAGTATCTAAAAAAGGGAACTGCAATAGTATGCGCTTGGAAGTCAGCTGTTTAGACCGTGTCGGTTTAGCTAAAGATATCTTATTGATTATGGAAGGCTATGGAATTAATTTGTTTGCTATTGATGCAAGTAACCAGGGCTTTTTATATTTACAATTTGCAGAGGTGAGTTTCGATACCTTGAGCGAATTATTGCCACTTATCCGTAAAGTAGAAGGGGTCCATGATGTACGTACGGTCTCGTTTATGCCCTCAGAGCAGGAACATTATGCTTTAAAAACTCTTCTAAAGACCTTACCTGACTCTGTGTTTTCACTTGATGTAAAAGGACGAGTTCGTATTGTCAATGAATCGGCTTTGCACACTGTAGGTATGAGTGAACATGAGATTATTGATGAATCGATAAACCATTGGGTGCAGGGGTTTAACTTTAGTCGTTGGCTTAGTGAATCCACTGTGCTTGCACAAGCGACGCGAGTTAATATCGGTGAAAATGAGTATTTAGCTGAAATGCTGCCTATTTACTTACCTGATAGTGGCAGTGATACCCCTATCTTGGCCGGGGCTGTGGTTTCGCTTAAGTCTCCTGCTCGTTTAGGCAAACAGTTTAATGCATTGCAAAACCAGTCTAGTGGTTTTGAAAATGTATTAGCGACCAGCGATAAGATGAAAGGTGTATTGGTTCAAGCCCGTAGAATGGCGCAGTTAGATGCGCCGTTATTGATTACAGGCGAAACAGGCACAGGGAAAGAGCTGATGTCTCGCGCGTGCCATGATGCCAGCATGAGACGAGAGCAACCTTTTATTGCCATTAATTGTGCTGCTATGCCTGATAGCGCCGCAGAGGAAGAGCTATTTGGCTTTGTTAATAATGGCAATGTAATTAAACGTGGCTTTATTGAAGAAGCCAAAGGCGGCACGATATTTCTTGATGAAGTGGCAGAGATGTCGAAATCGGCCCAAGTTAAATTGTTGCGCTTTTTGCAAGATGGCACATTTAGGCGAGTCGGTGGCGATGAGGAGATCCGCAGCGATGTGCGTATTATCTGCTCAACCCAGAAAAACTTGGCGGAATTGTGTCAAAGCGGTGAATTTAGAGAAGATCTCTATTATCGCATCCATGTACTGAGCTTCCATGTTCCGTCACTGCGCGATCGGAAAGTCGACATTATTCCGTTAACTGAAATGTTTTTAGAGCATTATAGTCAGCAATTATCTATTCCAATTCGTCGTATTTCAGGTGAGTGTCGCGAGCACTTATTAGGTTACGCATGGCCTGGCAACGTACGTCAGCTTAAAAACGCTATTTTTAGAGCTGTTTCTATGTGGGACGGCAGTGCAGAACTCACGGTTGAACAATTAAAGCTGCCTTCTTATGCCGAAGGTTTTGGTTATTTTGATCACCAGTTTGAAGGCAGTCTTGAGCAAGCGATGAAGCAGTTTGAGTCGAGCCTACTACGCCGACTCTATCCTGCTTATCCAAGTACAAGGCAGTTAGCTAAAAAGCTAGGCGTGTCCCATACCGCGATTGCCAACAAACTGCGCGAATATAAGATTAGTAAGCAAAAAGACGTGTAAAACTAGCTTGCCGCTTGTTGCTGCATTGGTAGCCAAGTTTAAACAGGAAACAGCATGAATTAGGCAGATAGACGATTTTGTAATCTTTTGTTTACAAAATCGTTGGCTTTTCGATTAAATGCGATTTATCTCACACTATTTCACATCTAACGTACTGATGTCATTCTAAGGGCAATTTAGGGTGAGATGTATGTACTTGCTGTCATAGTAAAACAACATGAATATAAAAGTGATAGCTAGGCCACAAACGATTTAGGAGTCAGTATGAAGTTAGCAAGTTATGATAATGGTCGTCGTGACGGCCAATTAATGTTGGTAAGCAAAGACTTAACTAAAGCAGTTGCTGTTCCTGCTATTGCTCATACTATGCAGCAGCTTATTGATGCATGGGATCTACTTAACCCACAATTAGTGGAGTTGTACGACGCACTAAACAAAGGATTGATGGATAACGCCATTGATTTTGATGAAGCGAAATGCCTATCGCCGTTACCTAGAGCTTATCAGTGGGCAGATGGCAGTGCGTATGTGAATCATGTGGAGCTTGTGCGTAAGGCTCGTGGTGCTGAAATGCCGGAAACATTCTGGACCGATCCATTAGTATATCAAGGCGGCTCAGATTGCTTTATCGCACCCAAAGCAGATATCCCGCTAGCAAGTGAAGAGTGGGGCATTGATTTCGAGTCTGAAATAGCTGTGATAACTGATGATGTGCCAATGGGTGTTACTGCAGATAATGCAGAGAAACACATTAAACTACTGATGCTAGTAAACGATGTATCACTGCGTAATTTAATCCCGGGTGAACTGGCGAAAGGATTTGGCTTTTTCCAAGCTAAACCATCAAGCAGCTTTTCACCTGTTGCGGTAACGCCAGATGAGCTTAACGATAAATGGCAAGACTCTAAGGTACATTTGCCATTAATTACTCATTTAAACCGAGAGTTGTTCGGTCGTCCAAATGCTGGCGTTGATATGACATTTAACTTCAGTCAATTAGTGTCACACGTTGCTAAAACTCGCCCACTTGGTGCTGGCGCGATCATTGGCTCTGGTACTATCTCAAATTATGATCGTAGTGCTGGTTCGAGCTGTCTTGCTGAAACACGTATGCTTGAGACTATTGCGGATGGTAAGCCATCTACATCATTTATGCGTTTTGGTGACCGTGTACATATTGAAATGCTTGATGATGATAATAACAGTATCTTTGGTTCGATTGACCAACAAGTTGTTGAATACAAAGTGTAGCTCATTGCTGTTTATTGATTAACATAAAAGGCTAATCCTAATGGGTTGGCCTTTTTATTAGGTTTACTGCAATGTCAGAGAGTATGGCAACAGTTGTGGTGTAAAAGGGAATATTAAGATGGAAACAACCAAGCTTAAGTTATACGGGTATTGGCGTTCAAGCGCTGCTTATCGTGTACGTATTGCAATGAACTTAAAGTCGTTGGATGCCGAGCATATATCTGTTCATTTAGTTAAAGACGGTGGCGAGCAACATAGCCAAGGATATGCCAGCCTTAACGCTCAAGAGCTGGTACCTAGTTTAGTCATTGAACAGGCAGAACAAGAGCTAGTATTGACTCAGTCTTTGGCTATTTTAGAGTATTTAGATGAAGCTTATCCTCAAGCATCATTGTTACCGGCCAAATTGTTTGATAAGGCAATTGTTCGGGCGATGGCTATGCTAATAGCGTGTGAAGTTCACCCTTTAAATAACTTAAAAGTGCTGCAGTATTTAGCTGGTGAACTAAACGTAGATAATCACAGCAAGCAAGCTTGGTATCATCATTGGTTAAAAGAAGGGTTTAGTGCGCTAGAAAAGCAGCTAGAGCAATATAGTGGCACTTTTTGTTTCGGTGATAGCCCAACCCTTGCTGATATCTGTTTAGTGCCTCAGGTGTACAATGCTAAGCGATTTGAGTTAGATATGAGTCCATATCCGAATATAGAGCGTGTGAATGCTCATTGCTTAACTTTACCGGCATTTATCAATGCGGTTCCTGAGAATCAAGCCGACGCTATTTAAGCAATACTCTCTGTTAGCTCAATAGCGTTTTATCTGTTTGGACTAAAATCGGTTCAAGACTTAAAGTTGACTAACGGTTTTGCATGAGAAACTCAACAAATGCTCTATCAGCTTGACTGATAGGGCGTTGTTTTTTCCAAGCAATATGTAAGTCTAAATAAATAGGTGGTTCGAAAGGTTTTGCGCAAATATTGTCGTGCTTCTCGATCACCATCTCCAATACACTAGTGATGCCGTACTCTTGGGAAACAACTTGCTTAATCAAATTTATTAGGTTGGTCTCAAATGCTATTTTTGCCGTTAATCCTAACTTCTCAGCTTGTTTCAACATCCAGTCTCGATGGAAGTACCCTTGTTTAAACAACACTAACTCATGTTCGAAGAATGCCTCTAATGATACGCTGGTACATTTCGCTAGTGGATGGTGTTTACCGACAGCAACGACCATTTGTTCTTTTAGCAATAAGTGACTGTCAAACTCATCGGTTAGATCTTTGGCGGTAATGATTGCAATATCGACTTCTTCTTGCAGCAGCATGCGCAAAGTGTCTCGTGTCCCCCCCTCGAAAAGTGATAATTTCAGATCAGGGTACTTATGACGAAAGGCCATTAATCGACTTGGTAAATAGAAAGAGCCTAGCATACCTGGCACGGCAAGCCTGACCTCTCCTTTGGTCAGATTAGCCATTGCCTTTATATGCGCTTCAGCTTGAGCCATTTTTTTGATAATCAATTTGGCGTGTTGATGTAGAGCTTCCCCTTCGGCGGTAAGTGAAAGTGATTTACTACTTTTGTTTGGTCCTCTATCAACCAGAATAACGCCAAGTTCTAGTTCCAATCGTTTAATGCTTTGGCTCAATGCTGGCTGGGCCATATTGAGTAGTTCTGCGGCCTTGGTAAAACTACCAGCCGTGACCAATGCATCGAAGTATTTTAATTGTTTAATATCCATACCGAACTCTATTTATAGTGACCATGTTGCTACGAGGTGAGGGCGCTGTAATCTATACAAACTGAATATATTAATGATTCTACTTCACAATGATGTATAACAAAAATCAATAACTTTTGTATATTTTAGTTGTTATTGTTATTTGATGGCTATTGGTATGCTAGATGCTAATAAAATATTTCGAGTTTTCCAGCAATGAATACCCTAACTAAAACAGGGAAAGATGTTACTGAGATCCGGCTTATAATGGGCTTATCTCTGGCTTCAATGGTTATCTTTATCAATTTGTATCTGGTTCAAGGTATGTTGCCACTAATTGCCGATTCTTTTGCAGTTTCAAAAAGTCATGCAACATTATTGCTGTCAGTAACCAGCTTTACCATGGCATTTTCGTTGCTTTTTTTCGCTGTACTATCTGATCGTGTTGGCCGTAAAAAACCTATTATTGTCAGTTTATACCTATTAGTTATTCTCGATTGTTGTGCAATTTTTATAACGGAGTTTAACCAGTTAATCTTACTTAGAATGCTGCAAGGAGTATTGCTTGCATCTGTACCCGCTATGGCGATGGCTTATTTTAAAGATGAACTTGGCAATAAGGCGTTATTGAAAGCTGGCGCAATATACATTGCAGCCAATAGTGTTGGCGGAATTGTCGGGCGCTTGTTAGGCGGCTCAATGTCGCAGTATTTAGATTGGCAACAAGCGATGGTGTTATTAACTGTAGTGTCATTGGTTGGAGTGTTAACGGTAACTTATTTATTGCCAAAGAATCATTTTGTTAAACCTGAGATTGAGTTGGGTAAATGGCCTCTTAAGAAATCAGATTTCAGAGGGTTCTGTTACCATCTTGCAGATCCTAAGTTGCGACTTATATACCTCGTTGGTGGACTGGCCTTCATGGTGATGGTAAATCAGTTTAGCTATATACAGCTGCATTTGATGGATAACCCCTTTAACTTAGGCCGCTTTGAAGTGACGCTTATTTTCCTTTGTTACTTAAGTGGTACCTATGCCTCTTATCGTTCAGCTAAATGGGTTGCGGATTTAGGTTTAAAGCGAGTCTTTATATATTCGGTGTTAGCTTTGTTTTTAGGTACTTTACTTACGTTAGCCGATAACTTTACTGCAATCTTTATTGGGTTCTTAATATCTGCCTTTGGGTTTTTTCTTGTTCATAGTAGCTGTAATGCTTGGGTTGCCTACCGCGCAAAAGAACATCGAGCAAAAGCGACTGCTTTGTATTTATGTAGTTATTACTTAGGGGCGGCAATAGGTGGGCCTTACTTATTGCCATTCTGGAATTCATGGGGATGGCAAGGCGTAGTGTTGGGCTCTGTCATTGCGCTAACTATACTTGCATTAGTGGTATTAAAGTTGGTGCACTCTAAATCTCAATCAGGTCAATTAGTTCTAGAGTCTTAACGGGGAGAACTCATATTAGAGAACAGACCCTTTCTAAAGGTTTTTGTGCACTTAACCTGCATAAGGCAATAGATTTAGTCGTTTTTTGTAAGTTGAGAGTCGGGCGCAATCCCTTAGTTTTGGACCTGTATATCGGGTTGTTGTGAGTTGTTTACTCGTTCTACTTATTCGGATTGATAAGTTGCATAACGTGGTCACTTGGGAGTAACTCAAGTTGGCCATGTTCATCAAAGTACCAACCTGTGATAAAACCTTTCTGGCGCATTTTTACCAAGTTTTGCATTACGGATTTTGCTTCGACAAGTGCAGTCTCTTGATCATACTGGTAGGTAAGTTTTAAGTAGGCTGTAATGCTTGCTAATGAAGCTGATTGACTGACATCTGCCATGAAATTTACTCAGCTATAAGTGATTATAAAAGAATAGTAGAGAACAGTGTTGAGTGACAAAGATCCGCAAAATTAAATTGTGCTTAAAATCTAGATAAATCGTGATGAAGCTATATCTATATGGATTGAATAGGTACAAAAGGGGGGGGAAACAAAAGAATGGTGGTCGATAC
>NZ_JBFRNX010000024.1:0-194187 GCF_041471165.1 Shewanella sp. 10N.261.52.F9 | reverse complement strand
GAGTCCAGTCTGGGGAGCCATTTTTAGTCAAAGTTGAAGATTGTTATAAAAGTAATTCGATTCCCCTGTAGTTCAGTTGGTAGAACGGCGGACTGTTAATCCGTATGTCACTGGTTCGAGTCCAGTCTGGGGAGCCACTTTTATAATGTAAACTAAAGGTTTTTGCGATTCCCCTGTAGTTCAGTTGGTAGAACGGCGGACTGTTAATCCGTATGTCACTGGTTCGAGTCCAGTCTGGGGAGCCACTTTAGTCTTTTAGTTAAATTTAGTTATGTTAAAGTAATTCGATTCCCCTGTAGTTCAGTTGGTAGAACGGCGGACTGTTAATCCGTATGTCACTGGTTCGAGTCCAGTCTGGGGAGCCACTTTAATATAACACTGCTTTAAAAAGGTTTATGCGATTCCCCTGTAGTTCAGTTGGTAGAACGGCGGACTGTTAATCCGTATGTCACTGGTTCGAGTCCAGTCTGGGGAGCCAACCTTTTCACTTATATTCCTCGTAGTTTCAGTTCAAACACTAAAGCACCTACAATTAATAATTAAATCTGTTTATAATGCTGGCAATTAACATGTCGTCACTCGTTATCGAGTATTCATGCATGAATGGATTCTTATGCCAACATCTAAGTTTTTTCAATTATTCTTAATTTTGTTATTTTCTGCACTCACATTTTTGAGTTACCAGAATGAAAAACGTAATTTAGACACTAAGAATGCCAGCCTGTTAAAGCAATACGCTGAAATAATTAATAAAGAAAATCAATGGCAAGGAAGCGGTGAATCATTATACCAACAGCTACAACCTGCTGTCGGATTTCAATTTTTCCAGTATATAGATAGCAACGACAGCGGTAATAACTTTACTCGTGGTACTTTGCAAACCAACAACACTTCCCCTCTATCACAATTATTTATTACCGACTTGGCAGACACTCGCTCTCTACTAGCCGGTCGCTTACAAGTCAAACTTTCCAATAAATCCGCATTAAGCCAAACTATTACACGCTTTGAATACCACTTAATGATTATTTGGAGCAGTTTTTTACTCATTAGCTTTATTTATTTTCTCTTTACCGCAAGGCAAAAGAGCAGTATTAAATACATTGCTAACAAAATCGAAGATCTCGGCAACCTCTCCTTTGATGCTATTGAACACTCTAAAATTAAAAGAGAATATAACGTTGTCATTCAGTCTTTAGAAAATAGTCAGCAGACATTAAAAGCCAAACTCAATGAGCTACAAGCAGTCAATGAACAACTAACAAAAACAGCATTTCAAGATCCTATTACAGGATTTGGCACTCGCGCCCGTTTCACCGAGAAATTGGAGCAGATCTGTCGGCCGCAGCATAAAGAGGTCGGTGTTCTCTTTATCATTAAGGCAACCGAACTAGGGGCTATTAACCAAATGGTTGGGCGAGAAGGGGGCGATGATTACTTAGCCCGAATTGCCAATGAAATTAGAGCAGCATTTAAGAGTAAACCACAAACATTGTGCTTTCGTATATCTACAGCAGATTTTGCTATTGTACTGCCAGATGCAAATCTAAAACAGGGAGTTGCGATTGCGAGTGTATTATCCACTACATTTAGTGAATATCAACAGCAAGTAGGTACAGCTTCAATTGCTCATATAGGCCTAGTGCCGTACTTACAAGATAGCGATCCGGTCTCGTTAATGACATTAGCTGATACTGCGGTTAGTATTGCGCAAACCTTAGGCCCTAATAGCTACCACTTGCAAGAAGAGCTTACTGGCGATGAACTTTTTGGTGAAAGCCGCTGGAAAGTTGCGATTACTGAATTACTACGTAGGCGCTCAATAAAGTTTTATGTTCAAGCCATCCGCCCTTGTCGTAACGATGTCGAATCGTATAAAGAACTACTCACTCGATTTTATAATAGTGAAGGAAAGGTTTTCCCGACAACAACCGTTATAGCAATGGCAGAGCGCCACGGAATGAGCGGTGAAATAGATAAACTCGTCATACTTAACGCAATCCGTTTACTCATCGAATCACCTAAGATCACCGGTCTTATTGGTATTAATATTAGTGCTGCATCGGCGAGTAACCGAACTTTTGTCTCTTGGATGAAAAACATTTTACAGCAACAAAGACATATCGCGGCTCGGTTAATATTTGAAGTTAATGAGTCGGGCATGCAAACAAACCTCAGCGCCACCTATCATTTTATCAATGAATTACACAGCGTAGGTTCAAGAGTATCTATTGAGCGCTTTGGCCATGGTTTTACTTCATTTAAGTTTTTCAAAGAAGTTCGACCTGACTTTATAAAACTTGATCATAGTTACACTCAAGGGATTAGCACAGATCCGCAGAACCGATTCTTTGTAAAAATGATTATCGACATTGCGCGTAAGTTGGGGATCCGCGTGATTGCAACTGGCGTCGAAAAGCAAGAAGACAAAATTATTATGGAACAACTACTTATAGATGGTCTGCAGGGGTATTACATAGCAAAACCGACACCGTTAATTCAAGGTGAAAAATCTGAAGCAATGGCTTAATACTGCTGATTTATAGAGCAATCCTTTTGTCCTTGCTTTCTATGTGTTGTTAATAGCTACGGAAAAGTCGATAATAGTCAAATTCTGTCTAAAAATTTGAATAGAGATGAGTGAATATCTCCTTTTATTGATTGGCACTGTGCTAGTCAATAACTTCGTATTAGTAAAATTTCTTGGCCTCTGTCCCTTTATGGGAGTGTCGAGCAAGCTCGAGTCTGCGATTGGAATGTCAATGGCGACAACGTTTGTGTTAACACTAGCGTCTATTCTCAGCTACCTCGTCAATCAATACCTACTGCTTCCTTTTGATCTCGGCTACTTACGCACAATGAGTTTTATTTTAGTCATTGCGGTTGTCGTGCAATTTACCGAGATGCTGGTACAGAAAACTAGTGCCTCTTTGCATCGAGCTCTAGGGATTTATCTGCCATTAATTACGACCAACTGTGCCGTATTGGGTGTTGCTTTGCTCAATATTAACGAGAAGCATGGCTTTATCGAGTCGGCTATTTTTGGTTTTGGCGCAGCAGTCGGTTTTTCGTTAGTTTTAGTGCTTTTTTCAGCCATGCGCGAACGCTTGGCCGCAGCAGATGTTCCAACTCCCTTTAAAGGTGGCGCTATCGCCATGGTTACCGCAGGGTTAATGTCCCTCGCCTTTATGGGATTCACAGGATTGGTTAAATAGACATGTCAGGAATTGTAATTGCTGTCGTTGTATTGACGGTACTCGCCCTCGTTTTTGGTGTTTTACTCGGATTTGCCGCAGAAAAGTTTAAAGTAGAAGGCAACCCTCTTACCGACCAAGTCGAAGCTTTACTGCCACAAACTCAATGTGGTCAGTGTGGTTACCCTGGTTGCCGCCCCTACGCTGAAGCTATTGCTGGCGGTGATAAGATCAACAAATGTCCTCCTGGTGGTACCGCCACTATGGAAAAGCTCGCTGATTTAATGGGCGTGGACCCTGAGCCTCTTAATGCTACCGAAGAAGTACAAGTCAAAAAAGTCGCTTATATTCGCGAGGATGAGTGCATAGGCTGTACTAAGTGCATTCAGGCCTGCCCTGTTGATGCCATTTTAGGCTCAGGTAAACTCATGCATACCGTTATCACAGACTATTGTACGGGTTGTGATTTATGCGTGGCACCCTGCCCAGTTGATTGCATTGATATGATACCAGTAGAACAAACCACTAAAACTTGGGATTGGCAATTAAATGCTATTCCAGTCAAGCAGTTGCAAGAGGATAAGCCGTGTTAACTTTATTAGAACAAATTGATAAAGGAACGCTGTGGCGCTCACATGGCGGTGTTCATCCTCCAGAATTAAAGAACTTATCTAATAAGACAACTATTGGCCAAATTCCATTGGCTAATCAGTATGTTTTACCTTTGCCACAAGTTGGCGATAGTGCTTTGTTAGCGGTTAAAGTCAATGATCGTGTTCTAAAGGGACAAGTATTGACCAGCGGCACAAGCTTTGCGTACAGCCCTGTTCATTCACCGACTTCAGGTATTATTACAGCAATCAAAGCAATGCCAAGTAATCATGCATCTGGCATTGAAGTACTTAGCTGTGTCATCCAAGCAGATGGCCTAGACGAAGCGAAGGCAGTTGAACGTTCCGATATTGAAACATTAAGTAATCAAGACATTCTTAAAAAAATTCAGCAAGCTGGTATAGCGGGGCTTGGCGGCGCAGCATTTCCTACTCATATAAAATTAAGTCCAGCTAGTGATATAGAGTTGGTGATAATCAATGGTATCGAGTGCGAACCTTATATCACCTCTGATGACAGATTAATGCGCGAGCATAGCGACGAGATCCTAAGTGGTATTGCTATCATTCAACGTCTTCTTTCGCCAAAGCGCATAATTATCGCAATCGAAGACAATAAACCAGAAGCCATCGATGCTATGCAGCATGCCTTAAACCGCAGCCAATTAGCGTCAGGCAGCACACGCATCACAGCAGTCCCAACCAAATACCCTTCTGGTGGTGAAAAACAGCTTATTCAAATCCTAACTGGCCAAGAAGTGCCCTCAGGGGCGATCCCTGCTCAACTTGGTATGCTAGTACAAAATGTTGGCACAGCCTATGCGATTAATGACGCTGTCATTAACGGATATGCATTAACAAACCGTGTAGTAACCGTTACTGGCTTGAATAGCCAAACACCTGGTAACTACTGGGTTCCCATTGGTACACCAGTTAAGCATATTCTCGACTCGTTGGGTTTTAGTGGTGACTTTGCATCTGATAAGATAATTATTGGTGGCCCAATGATGGGGCATTCACTACCCGATCTTGCAGCTCCAGTGCTTAAAGGCACCAATTGTATTTTGCTGCCAAGTAAAGAAGAAATTGCAGATGATGTCACTGAAAAGCCGTGTATTCGCTGCGGCGAATGTGCTGTTGCCTGCCCTGCTCTTCTGTTGCCTCAACAATTATTCTGGCACTCAAAAGCCGAAGAGTACGACAAAGCTGCAAGTTTCAATTTACATGACTGCATCGAGTGTGGCTGCTGTAGCTACGTCTGTCCAAGTGACATTCCACTTGTAGAGTATTATCGCATTGCAAAATCGGCGATACGCAGTCAAACCGAAGAAAAAAAGCAGGCGGATTTTGCTAAGCAACGTTTCGAAGCCAGATTACAACGTTTAGAAGAAGAAAAGCTTGCCCGTGAAGCCAAAGCAAAAGAAGCAGCAGAGCGACGTAAAGGTACTATGGCTGCTAGCGATAAAAATGCAGTTGCTGAAGCAATGG
The DNA here is from genome assembly GCF_041471165.1 of Shewanella sp. 10N.261.52.F9. NCBI lineage: Bacteria > Pseudomonadati > Pseudomonadota > Gammaproteobacteria > Alteromonadales > Shewanellaceae > Shewanella > Shewanella sp. 10N.261.52.F9. Next base: position 188,894 of record NZ_JBFRNX010000024.1, on the reverse strand, counting down.
CACGAATTAAAGCTAAAAAGGCCGCAGAACAAGCAAGTGAAAACGAAGCTGCCGAGCCTCAACTCGATAAAAAAGCACAAATAGCAGCTGCGATTGCTCGTGCAAAAGCTAAAAAAGAGGGTTCCGCCTCTAACAGCTCTGAATCAACAACTTCAGTAACTATCGATGATAAAAAGGCGCAAATTGCTGCTGCAATTGCTCGAGCAAAAGCGAAGAAATCATCAACACCTGCTGCGGACGTCTCAGTTAACAGCTCCCAAGATCCCCAAGGTTTAGATAAGAAAGCGCAAGTTGCCACTGCTGTTGCCCGTGCTAAAGCCAAAAAGGCAGCCGCTAATACAGCAACGGCTCAACCTAGTGAGCTTTCAGTTGAATTAAAAACCGATACGGAAACGACTGTTGATACGCCAGTGAATGATAAGCAAGCGAAAATCGCTGCTGCCGTTGCTCGCGCTAAAGCCAAAAAGGCAGCCGCTAATTCAGCAGTGGCCCAACCTAGTGAGCTGTCAGTTGAATTAAAAACCGATACGGAAACGACTGTTGATACGCCAGTGAATGATAAGCAAGCGAAAATCGCTGCTGCCGTTGCTCGCGCTAAAGCCAAAAAGGCAGCCGCTAATTCAGCAGTGGCACAACCTAGTGAGCAATCAGTTGAATTAGAAACCAATACGGAAACGACTGAAGATACGCCAGTGAATGATAAGCAGGCGAAAATCGCTGCTGCAGTTGCTCGCGCTAAAGCCAAAAAGGCAGCCGCTAAACTGGCAGATGAAACAACTGATGTTGTACAAAACACGAATGAGAGTTTAGCAGAAGCTTCGATTAGCGATAACGGCGCTCTTTCGGGCTTAGATGACAAGCCCTATGCTCCAACAGAGCCGGTTAGCCCCTCACAAAAGGGAGAGGTTAAACAACAAGAGCCTGCGTCAACAATGACCGCTGAACAACAGAAAAAAGCGCGTATCGCAGCAACAATTGCCAAAGCAAAGGCGAAGAAAGCCCAGGCAAAATTGCAGGAAAAGGAATAAAACATGGCGTTTAAATTAGCCTCATCACCGCACTTAAAAGTGCAGTTACAAACCCAAACGGTTATGCGCCGCGTGATTTTATGTGCACTGCCGGGTATTGCTGTACAGAGTTATTTTTTCGGTTTTGGTGTTCTCATCCAAGTGTTATTAGCTGTTTTTGTGGCTTTGGCGGCAGAGTCCGCAGTTTTAGCATTAAGAAAACGTGCGATCGTACCAACAATCAGTGATAACAGTGCCGTGCTCACCGCTGTATTGATAGGTGTAGCCATACCACCTATAGCACCTTGGTGGTTAGTGGTGATCGGTACTTTGTTTGCAATCGTGCTAGTCAAACAGCTATATGGCGGTCTTGGACAAAATATCTTTAATCCAGCCATGGCAGCTTACGTTATGTTGCTGATCTCTTTTCCTGTACAAATGACAAGTTGGTCAGTGCCTTTAGCTATTGCACAAAACCCAATGGATATTAGCCTAACTCTGCAAGCTATTTTTGGATCAATGTCCATCGAGCAGCTTAATACCTATAAGCTCGGTTTTGATGGTATAGCAATGGCCACTCCGTTAGATACGGTAAAAACAGACCTTGCACTTGGATTAACCATGACCGAAAGCCTGAGTAAGTCAGTGTTCTCCGATGGTTTTGGCGTTGGTTGGTTTTGGGTCAATATGGCTTACCTTGTTGGCGGCCTAGTAATGTTAAAGCTTAAGGTTATTCGCTGGCATATTAGCTTTGCTATTTTAGGTTCGCTATTTATCTGTAGTGGTTTTGGTTATTTACTAAACCCAGATACTCACGTTGGGCCATTAATGCAGCTGTTTTCGGGTGCAACAATGATTGCAGCATTTTTCATTGCTACAGATCCGGTGACTGCAGCAACCAGCATTCGTGGCCGTTTAATTTTCGGCGCACTTATTGGCGTATTAGTATACGTGATCCGCACCTACGGTGGTTACCCAGACGCTTTTGCTTTTGCTGTACTGCTCGCTAACCTTTGCGCGCCGTTTATTGACTACTACGTTAAACCGCGCACTTATGGTCACCGCACCGGCAACTGAGTTTAAAGAGAATTTATTTTGAAAAAATCGATGCTAAAAAATGGTTTATTACTAGGTCTATTTGCACTTTTGTGTACAGGGCTTGTGGCTGTGGTCAATGAGTTTACGTTCGACAAGATTAAGCAACAGGAAAAAGTTGAGCTTGCACGCGTATTACACCAGATTGTACCAGATGAAATCCATGATAATGAGCTAACAGAACATTGTATTATTCTCCAATCTGAAGACGCTTTAGGTACTACGGAGCCTCTACCCGCCTATATTGCTACTAAAAGTAATCAAGGTGTTGCAATTGCAATTGAGGCAATAGCACCAGATGGATATAACGGTAATATACGTATTATCATTGGTATCAGTCACTCTGGTGAAGTATTAGGCGTACGCACGTTAGCGCATCAAGAAACGCCGGGCTTAGGTGACAAAATTGAGCTAAGAAAGTCTGAGTGGGTAAAATCATTCGATGGGCTTTTCTTGCAGTCAGACAAAGATAAGCGCTGGAACGTCAAAAAAGATGGCGGTGAAATTGATCAATTTACCGGCGCAACGATTACGCCGCGCGCTTATGTAAAAGCAGTGAAAAAAGCAGTGCTGTATTTTAATGTAAATAAAGCTGCACTATTGTCTACACCAGCTAACTGTGAGGTAGGAAATGAGTGATTATAAAGAACTTGCAAGACAAGGTTTATGGAAGAATAACCCTGGCCTTGTACAGTTACTCGGCTTATGCCCACTACTTGCAGTTACCGCAACGTTAACCAATGCGTTAGGTCTTGGTTTAGCAACAATGCTGGTACTGATTGGCTCAAATATTTTGGTTTCTCTTGTTCGGGATTTTGTACCCAAAGAGATCCGAATTCCTGTATTCGTTATGATTATTGCTGCCCTTGTGACAACCGTTCAGTTGCTAATCAACGCCTACGCATATGGTTTATACCTTTCTTTAGGTATTTTCTTACCGCTTATTGTAACTAACTGCGTCATTATTGGCCGTGCAGAGGCTTACGCTTCACGTAATAACGTCGCTAAGTCTGCTTTTGACGGGTTAATGATGGGACTTGGCTTCACATTGGTTCTGTGTATTTTAGGCGCGAGCCGCGAGATCCTAGGGCAAGGAACACTATTTTACGGAGCTGACCAATTACTCGGCGAGTGGGCAAAATCATTAACTATTCAAATCTGGCAAATGGATACCAGCTTCTTGCTTGCTATGCTGCCACCAGGGGCATTTATTGGTATGGGCTTACTGATTGCGCTTAAGAACGTAATCGATCAGCATTTAGCAAGTAAACAGCCTAAAGCTGAACTTGAGGCTCCTACACGCGCTCGTATTACCAAGGTTAATTAGTCCCGTTTGATCAATAGAATAAATATAAAACAATACGGAAATTTAAAATGAACGCAGAAAAACGTCGCTTAATTCTAGAAAGGTTAAGGGAGAATAACCCTCATCCAGAAACTGAGCTTAATTTCTCTAGCCCATTTGAGCTTTTAGTTGCCGTTACTCTATCCGCTCAAGCAACTGATGTAAGTGTGAATAAGGCAACCGATAAGCTGTTTCCTGTTGCAAACACTGCCCAAGCCATTGTCGACTTAGGTGTTGAAGGGCTAAAGCAATACATTAAGACGATAGGTTTGTATAACAATAAGGCTATTAATGTCGTTAAAGCCTGCGAAATTCTAGTTGAAAAGTACAATGGTGAAGTCCCTGAAAACAGAGAAGCCTTAGAAGCCCTGCCAGGTGTTGGACGAAAAACAGCGAACGTTGTACTCAATACCGCTTTTGGCTGGCCTACCATTGCTGTAGACACCCATATTGATAGGGTTTCGAATCGCACTAAGTTTGCAATGGGTAAAAACGTTGTTGAAGTCGAAAACAAACTGCTTAAAGTAGTGCCAGCAGAATTTAAAGTAGACGTACACCACTGGCTTATTCTGCACGGACGTTATACTTGTATTGCCCGTAAGCCTCGCTGCGGAAGTTGCATTATCGAAGACTTGTGTGAGTTCAAAGATAAGGTTTATCCAGAAGATTAATATTTAATCCAACATTTAGATAAATCAACAAAAAAGCCGCTAATAGCGGCTTTTTTGTACCTCTATGTCAACAAACTATTTGTTAGGCCAATTTATAAACCTAGACCCAACTATAAAACAACCTAACAAAATTTATTTAGTACATACAGATAAAGAAAACAGTTAAAAACGCAGCAATAATAGCAGTAAGACCAAGTGACATTTTTAGTTCAGTTTGCATAGTGTTCTCCTTTAAATACTCAGCTAATAGTATAAGAAACAAGAGACTTTCTCAGACTAATTTAAAGATTTTGTGATCCATGCACTGACTAAAGAAATTGATCTGGCTCAATTTTTACAAAGTGTGTCTATCAAGTAGAATTTCGATATACTTCGCCTCAACTCTTACCCTATCAATTGGATATCTAATCATGGCACAACTATTACATACCATGCTTCGCGTTGGCAATCTTGAACGCAGTATTGAATTTTACACCAAGGTTTTAGGTATGAAACTGCTTAGACAAAGCGAGAATAGTGAATATCAATATACCTTAGCGTTTGTTGGATTTGATGAAGAATCAACAGGCAGTGCAGTGATTGAATTAACTTATAACTGGGGAACTGAATCTTATGATCACGGCAATGCTTTTGGGCATATAGCTATCGGTGAAGAAGATATCTATGCTCGCTGTGAAGCGATTACCGCAGCCGGTGGTAAAGTTATTCGCCCTGCAGGTCCAGTTGCAGGTGGAAACACTGAAATTGCTTTCGTAGAAGATCCTGACGGCTACAAGATTGAATTTATCCAGATGAGTTCAGCCCAGAAAGGTTTAGGCTAAAAAATTAAAATTTTATTATTGATGAATAATAAAAAAGCGCCTTTCGGCGCTTTTTCTTTAGGTTAAATAGCAAATGCTATTTAGAACTTCATGGTTACACCAGCGAAGTATGTACGACCAATTACGTCGTAAACTTCTGGTACTGTACCGCCGTCACTGCCGTTAGATACTTTTGATGGCTCTTCATCAGTAAAGTTCTTAACACCAGCGCTTAGCATCCAAGCATCGTTGATGAAGTATGTAGCTGATAGGTTGTGGTATAGAACAGAGTCTACAGTATCACCTGTTGCCAGGTCATCCATCTCACCGATATAACGGTTGAAGTACATTACGCTCCAATCATCTTGGCCAGCTTTAATGCTGAAGTTGTTACGAACCTCTGCATATGCACCAAAGTTACCATCGATTGTACCAGTGTAATCTTTGCCATCTTGCTCAAAGTTCAACAAGTAAGTGGTATCGTTGCTTACGGTCCAGTCTAGGTTTAGTACTTCAAAGCTATAAGCTAAGTTAAAGTCAATACCGCTTGTATCTTGGAAACCAACGTTAGTTAGTGAGTTAGTCAAGTTAGACAAGTCACCATCTGCACCAATGTTGAAGGTCTCACAAGCTGATGCGTCACCAGCATAACAAGCGTCGATACCAGCTTGAGTGTCAAGACGCGTAATTGCGTTCTTCACTTTAAAGCGCCAGTAGTCAACTGTTAACGACATACCATCTACATAGCTTGGCGAGTAAACTAAACCAGCAGTGTAAGACTCAGACTCTTCAGGCTTAAGATCTTCATCTGAAGTACGGTTTACTAGGATTTGAGGGTCTTTTTCATTACCCCATGGGTCAACTAAGTAATCGTAAGAACCTGAGTTACCACCATATAGCTCACTTACACTTGGAGCACGGAAACCTGTCGCCGCTACAGTACGTAGCATTAAGTCATCAGTAGCTTCATAAGTAAGACCAATCTTCCAAGTTGATGCATTACCAAATGTTGAGTAATCATCAAAACGTAGTGCGAACTCACCGGTTAGCTTATCAGTAAACGGCACGCTCACTTCTTGGAATACAGAGATAACGTTGTAGCTACCATCTGTTGGATCTTGCTGCGCTGCAGTACTTTCACCTGCAACAACAATTGGATCCGGATTGTAGTAACCGCTTTCGTAGCGATACTCTGCACCGATAGCGAATGCAACTGCACCTGCATCTAGGTCAAACAGTTCACCGTTAAGACCTGCAGAGAAGACATGCTGCTCGTTACCACCATCAGCTTCTTCATCATAAGAAACACTATTCAGTACATCTTGATCAGTCATTGGCTGACCAGTTAACCATGGATCTTGGTCAGCATAGATAGCATCAGCCATCAAGTTAGCGTTAATAGAGTTTTCTACGCCAGTCTTAGCTTTGTTATTACCGTAAGTGTACGAAGCATCCCAGTTCATACCCGTATTGATATCTAGTGAACCTTCAAGGCCTGCAGAAATACGCCATGTATCAGTGTCCTGGTTATAAATACGTGGACCCACGTCATTCATACGCTTTCTGTAGTTAACTTGGCCGTTCTTATCTGGAGTAATACCAGCATCGATCATGTCTTGATCAAGCTCTAGACATGTCGCAGGGTCTTGTCCTACTTCACAAACATCTAGCATGATGTTAGCTGGCTGTGGTGCTAACTGCTGATTAGACTTACGCTTGGTATATAGAATGTCACCGGTCATTACGATGTCATCACCTAGCTCTTGAGTCATGTTAGCAAATAGACTGTAACGCTTGCTTGGAGTCTGGTAGAAGCTATCTTGAGTAAAGTCATAACCTTCAGAGCGATCTACCCAGTTACCATTTTCATCTTTAACTTTACCGCCCAAAGAACCATTTGGAATAAATGAGCTGTTACCTGGATCTGTCCAGTCACGGTCAGACTGAATTACACCTTTACGCTCAGAGTATGCTGCACCAAATGTGTAGTTACCGGTATCAGTGTTAAAACCATAAAGTGCGCTGATTTCACCATTTTCGCCGTCACTCTTGTCGGTCATGCCGCCTTGAACATCAACTTGGAAACCTTCAAAGTCTTTCTTAGTGATGATGTTTACAACACCAGCAATTGCATCTGAACCATATACTGCTGATGCGCCATCTTTTAAGATTTCAACACGTGCGATCATCGCTACAGGAATAGAGTTAAGGTCAACAGAGCTGTTTGCACCAGAACCTGAGTTCACCATACGGCGACCATTTAACAGTACTAGTGTACGCTGTGAGCCCATACCGCGAAGGTCAACTTGAGCAACACCGTCAGCACCATTGTTAGTGCTAGAACCTACGGCTTTACCGCCCATAGATGTTTGAGCTTGTAGCAATTCGTCAACGGTAGTAAAACCTTCTGCACGAATTTCTTCAGCGCCAATAACGGTTACTGGCGATGCAGTTTCCATGTCTTGACGTTGGATGCGGGAGCCGGTAACTGCAATGCGTTCTACATCGGCACCAACTTCTTCAGCAAAAGCTGTATTTGATACGGAAAATGCAGTAGTTGAAACCGAAGCAATTAAGCCAAACTTAATTGCTGAGGCCAATTTAGATGGTCTGTTCATTATGTCGTACTCCCTAAACCTAATTATTTTTATATACGTCATTTGTTATTCCTGACGTTGGTATCGATACTGCAATTTCACGTTTAAAGCGTCAATCGAGCAATTTATTAACCATTGCCACAAGTGTGTTGCAAAAACTTAAACAAAAAGTAAATTCCAACAACAACGCACGTTATCAACAATGTGACAACTATCACATCAAAGATAAAAACACTGCTAAAGCAAAAAAATACAGGTAATAAAACCAAAACAAGCGCAACATTTTCTTAACCACTGATAATCACAAAAGTGTGACCTTAGTCACACTTTTATCGTACTAACTTTAGTAAGTCCGACGCTGAACGTTCTATTTCTTAGATATTGCTCATGTTTTTTTTAATCTAACTAGGTTAGCGATCAGCATTGATTCAGGTTTCTATGGAGGGTAACTTCAATAAATGTGAATAGATGTTACAAAGTGACAGTCTTTAGTAAAGAGCTGTAAATTTGCAGTGTCGGATAAAATTTATATTTGTAGACGTCGGTTTGTAACCAGTAGTTTAGTGTTAATAAGCCAGTGAGGGTTGCATAACGCGGTAGTTATTTGATGATGAGTGTTATAGCAGCCAGCTGTTATCCATTGCCATAAATTAAGGCTAGGCGTTCAAAAACACCAAGCCACTATTGGTAGTTTACTTCTATTAGATATTGAACACTCATCTGTCCTAAATTTTCCCCTGAAATGTGTGTGGAAGAAATTGTAACTTCCCCGCCAACATATATCTCAGTTGATGCATCTGATAAGGACATCGTCAAGGCTTGCTTACCATTTGATAAGATTGGAGTAAAAGTCACTGCGCTATTTGTAGAACTCAGAACTTTAATCTGTACATGTTGACCAACATTCCCCAGCACAATTAGTTTTCCTAACGAGGCATTAGACTCTGAACATGCACTACCCGTGCGTCCATTTTGAGTGACTTTACATATTCCATTCTGCACACTATAGATATCACCAAGCTCTAATGCTTGGGTTTGTTCTATAGAAACTGGAATAACCAGATTAAAGTGCGCCTGAGCAAAGGCTGTGACAAGACCAAAAAATAAATTCATGTTAATCCATTAACAAGGAAAGTGACAAAGGCTGAAACTTAATTATAGCCAAACAAAAGAATATTAACGATTCTTTCATCTACTTTTGCACATAGACTTTACGTAAGAAAAAACCGCGATAACAAACCTAGTCTGTTATTAGACAATCGAAGCCTACCGAATATTAAAATGTAAAATCAGCGATAAAAGTGCTTTAAAAGAAGTAAGCCATTTAGATTTGTGATTAAAACAGCAAAGAACTAATCACTAATTTCTAGCTCTGGTATTTGGATAAACTCTCCAGGCGATAAACTAATAGTTCGAATAAACTGATTATCTAGGAAGAGTTCATAATTACCGGGAAGTATTTGACCAAAAATAAAAATACCATCGTACTCAACTCGAGCACTATAACTCAGCTCTTTAGTATTGCTTTTGAGTTCGGCGAGTAAGCCCACAGCGGGTAAATGATCCGAACCCGAGTAAAATACGCTTCCTTCAAGCTCTGCTGTATACATAACTGGGAACAGAATTGGCTGAATATGGCCGGGATGAGGATTTACACTAATGATATGAGCCGCTGGCAGTAAAAATGGATCAGATAGGCTATTTTCATTGAGAATTAATTTTTGCTGCCTATTGGTTTGCAACTGAGTAATGAGTAGCTCACCCTTTTGATCTGTTTGTTTATTTGATTGGCTATGTCCAGAAAACGTTAACCCTGCAATAGGCTGCTCATTGCCATCGAATAACCCGTTAGCGTTATCATCCTGAAAAGCGATAACTTTCACTGTTCCTGTATTGATATAGCTCATTCTATCGATAAGCCAGCGATCTTGGTCTGTGTCCCATAATAACGCGCTATTCCATTTCATTTGCGCAAACCAATCTCCGTTGGTGGCATTATCAATATCTAACCGCAAGCTACCAAAATCAAAAAAGTAAGCGATAGAGTTACGCATACTAAATTCATTATCACTATTAGGCTGATAGCGCAGCTCAACTTGATAATTAGCCTCATCATTAATAGCTGTATTTAAATTTGATACCCACTGGTTCAAGCTGACATCTGGTGAGATTTCGATATCGACATAACTCCGTATTTGCCAATTGCTTAATCGACCAGAAATTGCAATTCTATCGCTCCAACTATTAAGCTTATTTAAACTAGACCAGCGAAGCTCATTGCTTAAAGATAAAGAATACAATTGACCTGAGAGTAAGAAGTTTGCTTGGGCATTATCGCTACCGAAGTTAAGTGCTTGCCAACGACCATTTACGCCCCAGTTCAGCCCCATATTGACAAAGGAGCCATTCAAGCTCGCGAAAGCTTGTTGTTTGATCCGACCACCAACATTATCCCAGGTTGAGTAGTTACTGTATTGTTGCCATTCGGCTTGCCAATCAATATCCCTTTGGCTGCCTTGAACTGCTGCGCTAGTAGCATAGCCTTGGTCACTTTTAACATAGTTAAGTTGTATTAGCTGCGAATCACCGACATAGTTAACCGATAAACGCGGTAAAAACCGCCACTGCTTTAATTCATCTTGCTGTTGAACTAGCGCTAGTCCTACTGTCATATCTTCTCGAACAGCCCAATTTACATCGGCATAATATTGTTTTAAATCATCTTGCTCACGCGAAATTGCGCCAACATTAACGCCAAGACTTCCCTTTTCTAGCACAGAGCTATCGAGCAATTTACTAAAGGATTCAACACGACTTTCACCATTTGGTCCGTAAAAACGCAATTGATATTGATTCAAACCAATATAATATGGCACATCAGTAAAGCGGTACAGGCCATCAGATTGAACTCGCTGAACACCAACTAAGGTGTTATTACGATAAAGCTCTACATCCCAACCAGCCTCTAATTCACCATCTACAACAATGGTCCGTAAATCTGCCGTAAACTCACTGCCAGCACTGACAGTAAAGCCAGCGCCTCGAGTCGAATCAGAAACTAAAGATAAGCTGTGGGAGTCCACATCGCCTAAACGGTAGAAATTAACCCATTGATCTTGGACTACTCGCTCGAGGTAGCCGTTAAAGGTCGTTCCGCTCGCTGTTTGAGAGTATGCAGCATAGCTATTGTGGCCAAACAAATCGGCCCTTGTCTGTATATAACTGTCTGTTTCAGTTTTAGCTTCATTATTAAACGATTGCGCTCTCACACCTAAATCAACATTTAGTGCTAAATCACCAACTACGGCATATTCTTTATTAACTGCCTGAACTTTACGTACATCGGCACTGTTCTTCTGTGCATTAAATAACTGGTATTTTTTCTGTCTTTCAATTAACTGGCTAAGGGGGATATGATCAGAAGCGGCTATATCAAACTTTTGCCTCGCTGAATCAAACGTAATCTCAATACCGAATAACTGCTGCAATATCTTAGTCTCAATATAGAGATCCCAACTATCGTGATAGATAACCGATGATGTTACGGTGCAATCTACTCCTTGATTCCAAAACAGCATCAATTGCTGATCTATTTGGATTGTTTTAGCCTCATCAACAAACCAGCCATGTGCCGACAGAGAATCGATATCGATTTGCACTGGTAATAAAAGCTGCTCAACTACAAACTCTAACGGTAAATACGTACGACCGTTATCTTGATAAGCAAACATTTCATTGCTTAACGACATATCTGCATAAAATAGTTGGGTAACAAGAAATAGCGCTTCGTCTGCAATTTGGTTTTGATAGGGTATTGCTAGCTGATGATCACAAGCTTTAATCATTGAAGTTGCTAGCGACGGTTCTACTTGTGTGTCTCTTAACGCTGTAACAAGAGGCTTTTCATGGGATTCTAAAGCACTCGTCACCTTATCAGTTTTAGAGTCATGCCCAATTAAACTTGGTTCTGCAACCGTAATTAAGCTTGATAATGCCAAATCGGCATCATTGGATAAGCTTAAAGCAGGTTGACGTAAAGGAGTCCGGATTGACGCGGTGCCTTTACTAAATGTTTGATGCTGTGACTTTGCTTTTGCTAGCTCAATTAACGTAGGTTGCATTAATGCTTCTAGTGATTGCGCTTTTGACTCAATAGTTTTTTGTACGTCAGCTAATGTTTTTTGAGGACTGTCCAGACTGATGGCCTCAACCAAAGTATCGATAGGTTGAACGCTGTTTTCTCGATCTTCTGGAGAATAAATTTTAGTGGCAGCTAGTGGTTCAAACCTTTCGAATTTAGAGTCATCAAATGATGCATCTTTTGACGCAAGTGACGCGATCAGAAGTATCGCTGCTAAAGTCAGCCAGCGACAGAGTTGTAAAAGTCGAAGCATCGCGTTCAGGTCGGCTAGAGTATTAACTTAGCCTCAACAGTTTTTGCTTGAAAAAGTGAATTATTTTCTTGATAGCGGATGATTAATTCGGTCCCCGCAGCAACAGGTTCTGTAAGAGCAATAGAAAACTGACGCTCATTTAGCTCTGTATAGATAGCGACATTTTTAGTCGCGGCAACGATTTGCTTAGTTACTGGATTGATGACTTCTATATCACCGAAGCTACTGCGTTCACCAATCCGTTGCAGCGTCACCTCAATAGATTGCCTAGTGTTATCAATTGCACTTTTTTCAATCTTTAGCTCGCTGCTCAAATCCCCCACTCGCATCAAAACGGGGATCGCAACTTTCATATAAGCAGAGATAGACAGGCTGAATGTGTCCGCTTTTTGCTCTGTTGCATCATTGGAGCTTTTGGGCGCTAAAGGAATTTGATGAAACACGATATAACTACGATATTCACCCTGTGCAATATTTCTAGGTAAACGAGCAGCTAAACGAACTCGTACTCCCTGCTCGGGCTCTATATTAACTCGGCGAGGTGAATAACGCACAAAATTTGCTAGTGACTGAGTCGCTTCCTGTTTTGATAATTCGACATAATCACCATTTGCGAGCATTTTTTTATCTTCAAAATAGATATTATAGCGAGCAGACTCGGTACTTTTATTAACTAAAGAGAAAACAGCGCTGGTATTTTTACGATCAAGCTCTACGCGAGTTGGATTGACAAGTAAATTGGCAGAGGCATCAAATACCCAAAGTGCTGTAATACAGCAAAGTAAAATCTTTTTCATATTTTCGCCTAGCTAATGTACGAGGTTTACCCTCTTTTATTGTTTTAAATAGCTTACTTCGGCATCGACAGTCATCGATTTAAAAAGGACTATGAATCATTCCACTCATAGCCCTCAATCTAATTAGTAAGTCACGCTCAATGTATAAGTTAGTGCGTGAGTACCAGCTAAAGCAGTAGCGGCTGTAATATCTAAGTTACCAGCAACATTAATTGACGCTGTGTTACCTGAAATTGTTTCAGAAGCATTGGCCACACTTGGTGTAAATGCAACGCCAGCAACAGTGTTATCGACTCCAGATACAGAAACGTTAATAGCGCCGTTAGCTCCTGTTACTGTAAAAGCACCTGCAGCTTGTGTCGCGCCGCCAGCAACACATAAAGTTCCTGTAGTACCTCCGGAAAAATCGACTCCACAGCTGCCATCAGTCACAATTGAAACATCACCAAACTCCATAGCTGTCGCTTCAGTTACAGTAAGAGGGTAAACCAAGTTAAAATTTGCTGTGCCCGTTGCGTCTTCAGCAGTCGCGCTAGCAGAAAGTAGTAGTGATGATGCAACAAGGGTAGAAAGGAGTATTTTTTTATTCATTATTAATTTACCTATTTTAACGATTATAGTTGTTATATCCCCCTGCTAAAACAGCAATAATAAACCCCTGAAATAACTCGATGATTTATGTTGCAAGCAGCGCCTGAAACAAAAATATAACAATTCAGACACATCTAGCAACAGCTTTAAGGCTAGGTTCATAAAAGTGTAATAATTCAATCTAGCAACAATTGCTAACCCATAAGTTTTATAAGGAATAATAAACAACCACATGAGTCGAAACCACCACAATAAAACTCAAACGCATCACTTAAACCCTGGAAAAGTGCAAGATATAAGAATAAAAAACACACAAATATACTATGGCTACTAATTATATATAACCAAAAGAGCTAATTTATATTCATTAAGAATAGTTCGTTAGTCTATACCAACTCGCAAAACATAGACTTTCCTACTAGAGATTTAGAATGTGAACCGCGGTTTTCTTTCATCTTCCGTGTAAAATTCATGATTGTTTTTTTTATTGTTCACGTTAACCTATAAAAAATATTCAGTAATATGCCAACAACAAAAATAAAAATGCCAACATTCAACGCTCAACAATCGCCAACATCAAAGACCATTAAACTTATAATCATTAGCCTACTGAGTTCTCTTATCAGCACTAAAGCAATTGCAGCTGTAACAATCACAGAAATACAGTCGCTTAAGTATCCAACTACGATAAAAAATATAAATAAATCCACAGTTGTAGTGGTTAATTGGAAAGGTAAGCTTGGCGGTGGCACTAATGCGACCTTACTCGATAATGATTATTACCAGGGGAAATATTTAGTAAGCTCTGATACCAACCAACCGATATCTGTAGATTTTTTTCAGATTGCTAATGAAGCTAAAGTGAATTTGAAAACGCTAAGAGTCAGGTATAAGAATAAAACCTATAAGAGCTTTCCAACGATAGCGCTTGAAAACCCGGGACGTGATGGTGAAATAATTTCAATAGGCGCTAAAGTCGCTGCCGGGAAAAATGCGACGGCTGGAGAAAAGTTTCCGCAATATGTGTTAAGGATCACCGAGCAATGATAGCTCATTTAGCATTACAGTTAACTAGTCAATAGCCCGTTTCTAAACGGGCTATTTTATTTGAAATATCAAGCTTCAGGCTTGATTATATTAAAATGACTATAAGCTCTGTTAGTCGCTATTCGTCCACGTGGTGTACGCTGAATAAACCCTTGCTGAATTAAAAACGGTTCTAGCACATCTTCAATGGTCTCGCGCTCTTCACCAATTGCTGCGGCTAAGTTATCTAAACCAACAGGACCGCCCATAAACTTATCAATAATGGCCAGCAATAACTTTCTGTCCATGTAATCAAAGCCTTCAGCGTCAACATCGAGCATGTCTAATGCTTCATTGGCAATAGCTTGAGTTACTGCGCCACTATGTTTTACTTCTGCAAAATCTCGCACGCGTCTAAGCAATCGGTTAGCAATACGCGGTGTACCGCGAGAGCGACGGGCTATTTCAATCGATCCTGCATCATCAATCTCAAGATCCATCACTTTGGCACTGCGCGTTACGATGCTTGAAAGATCTTTAACGTTATAAAACTCAAGCCTAAGCGGAATACCAAAACGTGCCCTAAGTGGTGATGTTAATGCACCTGCGCGTGTCGTTGCACCAACGAGTGTAAAAGGCGGCAAATCTAGCTTAATAGAGCGTGCAGCTGGACCTTCACCAATCATAATATCAAGTTGGTAATCTTCCATAGCTGGATACAAAATCTCTTCAACTACCGGGCTTAATCGATGGATTTCATCGATAAACAACACATCATTTGGCTCAAGGTTAGTCAGTAATGCCGCCAAGTCTCCGGCCTTTTCTAACACTGGACCTGAGGTTGATTTAATATTCACGCCCATTTCATTAGCAACAATCATCGCCAATGTAGTTTTACCTAAGCCTGGTGGACCATAAATCAACATATGATCTAATGCTTCACCACGCTTTTGCGCTGCTTGGATAAAAATCTTAAGCTGCGCGCGCGTATCATCCTGGCCAGTATACTCATCGAGCATCTTAGGTCGCATAGCGCGATCAACAGCTTCAACCTCTTCACGGTCGATGATGTTAGGTTGTATGAGTCGGTCTGCTTCAATCATTTGTTATCCTTAAAGCATCGATTTCAATGCTGATTTAATCAGCGTTTCAGAACTCATACCATCAGTATAAACTGCTGATACCGCTTTACTCGCTTGAGCAGGCTTATAACCAAGAGACAATAGCGCTGCAATGGCATCTTCTTCAGCAGTATTAACCACTTCAGGGGCCTTATAGTTTGATTGCAACATAAACTCTCGCTCAGAACCGACGGATGCTTCCATTAGGTTCTTAAGTTTGTCGCGCATCTCAACTAATAAACGCTCTGCGGTTTTTTTACCAACACCAGGTAATTTTACCAAAGTGGCGATATCGTCGCGCTCAACACAGGCAACAAACTCACCTGCAGTCATGCCAGATAAAATGGTTAAGCCAAGCTTAGGCCCAACGCCATTGGCTTTGATCAGCAATCTAAATAGGCTGCGCTCTTGTTTAGTCACAAAACCATAAAGCAACTGCGCATCTTCTCTAACCACAAAATGCGTATAAATCACCGCTTCTTGGCCAAGCTCTGGAAGCTCATAAAAGCTAGTAAGCGGCATTTGGATTTCATAGCCAACGCCAGCTACATCCACAAGCACTTCTGGTGCTTGTTTCTCAATTAACAATCCGCGAATACGACCTATCATTTATAACGTCCGTAAGTTCTAACATTTGCTCGGCCACCTAACGCTGCCAAGCTTTGACAAGTATGATAATGGCATACGGCTACGCCCAATGCATCAGCAGCATCGGCTTGCGGCGCACTTGGCAATTTAAGTAATTGCTGGATCATATGCTGTACTTGCGTTTTTTGCGCGCGGCCCGTACCAACAACCGCACTTTTGATCTGCGTTGCGCTGTATTCGGCAACCGGCAAGTTAGCCGCTGTTGCCGCAACAATAGCCGCTCCTCTAGCTTGGCCAAGTTTTAATGCAGAGTCCGCATTTTTAGCCATAAAAACTCGCTCAATTGCAAATTCGTCCGGTTGATATTGTCTGATAATTTCAGACAAGCCATCAAAAATCTGCTTTAAACGTAATGGCAACTCATCTGAGCTGGTACGAATACAACCACTACCGACATAAACTTGCTGCCGACCTACACATTGAATCACGCCATACCCAGTGATCCGAGAGCCGGGATCGACTCCCAAAATAATTGCCATATTTTACTTATTCCAGCCCTTCCATCACTTCGTCAGAAATTTCTGCATTGTGATAAACCTCTTGTACATCATCATGATCTTCAAGATTATCGATTAAGCGTAAAAACTTAGGTGCAGTATTGGCATCTAAATCCGCTTTGGTTGATGGCACCATGGTCACTTCAGCGTTAACTGACTCAAGACCTGCAGCATCGAGTGCATCTTTCACGCTACCGAAATCTTCAGGGGAAGTCAGCACATCGATTGAGCCATCCTCATGGGTCACCACATCTTCAGCACCGGCTTCTAATGCCGCGTCCATGACGGTATCTTCATCCACCTCTTCATAAGAAATAATGCCTTTCTTATCGAAAAGGTAAGCCACAGAGCCGTCGGTGCCTAAATTGCCGCCTGACTTACTAAATGCGTTCCGCACGCCTGATACGGTGCGGTTTTTATTATCAGTCATGGTTTCGACCAGCACAGCTGTGCCACCTGGCCCATAACCTTCATAAATAATGGTTTCTAACACTTGGCCGTCGAGTTCACCCGCACCGCGCTTTATCGCTCGTTCAACGGTGTCACGAGTCATGTTATTTGAAAGAGATTTATCAATTGCCGCACGTAAACGTGGGTTTGAATCAGGATCTGATCCGCCCTCTCGCGCAGCAACAGTCAATTCACGGATAAATTTAGTGAATAATTTACCGCGTTTTGCATCTTGAGCAGCCTTACGGTGCTTAATATTGGCCCATTTGCTATGACCTGCCATCTCTATCTCCTTAATTTATACCCAAACAACCTTAAGCGACCTAACCGACGATAATGCGCCTATTTGCTTTAAATGTAAGTTACTTGGGTATATTTTATCGAAAAAAAAGCCGAGTCTTAACTCGGCTCTTCATCACGCTTTATTATTCAGCGTCTTTAGCGTCAGCTTTCGGCTCTGCTTCAACGACACTCACGCCTAACTCAGCTAACTGCACAGGATTAGCAAATCCTGGTGCATTCGTTAACGGACAGGCCGCAGTGGTTGTTTTCGGGAACGCCATCACGTCACGAATTGAGCTAGCACCTGTCATCAACATGATGATGCGGTCAAGACCAAATGCTAAACCTGCGTGTGGAGGTGTACCATAGCGCAATGCTTCAAGTAAGAAGCCAAACTTCTCGCTCGCTTCTTCATCGTTAATACCTAGAATTCTAAATACTGCTGACTGCATCTTGCTATCGTGAATACGTACCGAACCGCCGCCTAATTCACAGCCGTTTAGTACCATGTCGTATGCATCAGAAATAGCAGCAATTGGGTTCGCCTCTAGCTCTTCTGGCGTCATGTTGCTTGGCGCAGTGAATGGGTGGTGCATTGCATGCAAACCGCCGTCAGATGTACGCTCAAACATTGGGAAGTCAACAACCCAAAGTGGCTTCCACTCGCCCTGTAGCAAGTCAAAGTCTTCGCCCGCTTTAAGACGTAGTGCACCCATTGCTTCTGCAACGATGTTAGCTTTATCAGCACCGAATAGGATTAGATCGCCAGTTTGTGCGCCAGTACGCTCAAGTAACGCCTTAACCACATCTTCGCTTAGGAACTTAAGTACTGGAGACTGAATGCCTTCCATACCTTGGTCAAGATCATTAACCTTCATCCAAGCTAGGCCTTTAGCACCGTAGATAGTCACATACTTAGCGTATTCATCTAACTGTTTACGTGAAAGCTTAGCGCCACCAGGAATGCTTAGTACCGCAACACGACCTTCTGGATCGTTTGCTGGGCCATTAAATACCGCGAACTCAACGTCTTTAACGATATCAGCGACATCAATAAGCTCTAGAGGGTTACGTAGATCAGGCTTATCTGAACCGAAACGACGCATCGCTTCTTCAAATGTCATCTTAGGGAACTCGCCCAAATCAACATTCAATAGCTCTTTAAATAAACCACGTACCATCTCTTCAGTCTTATCCATTACTTGTGTAGAAGACATGAATGACGTTTCGATATCGATCTGAGTGAATTCAGGCTGACGATCAGCACGCAAATCCTCGTCACGGAAACACTTAACGATTTGGTAGTAGCGATCAAAACCAGACATCATCAACAACTGCTTAAACAATTGTGGAGATTGTGGCAATGCGAAGAACTGACCTTTGTAAGTACGGCTTGGTACTAAGTAATCACGCGCACCTTCTGGTGTCGCTTTAGTCAGGATTGGCGTTTCAATATCTAAGAAACCGTTGCCATCTAAGAAACGTCTTACCGCGCTAGTCACTTTTGAACGGAATACAATGCGGTCAGCCATTTCTGGACGACGTAAATCTAAGTAGCGATACTTTAGACGCTGTTCTTCGGTGTTATGCTGATTTTTGTCCATGTTGATTGGTAATGGCGCTGAGCTATTTAGAATCGTTAGCTCCAAGCCCAAAATTTCAATCTCGCCAGTACGCATATCAGCGTTAACTTGGCTATCAGGTCTTGCTCTTACAAGGCCTTTAATCTGAACACAAAATTCGCTGCGTAGTGTGCTTGCAACATCAAACACTTCAGGAAGGTCTGGATCATAAACAACCTGAACGATACCTTCTCTATCACGAAGATCTAGAAAAACAACGCCGCCTAAATCTCGGCTGCGATTAACCCAACCCACTAGGGTCACTTCTTGACCTACGTGAGACTTATTGACGTCTCCACAATAATGACTGCGCATTTAACTCTTCCTTTATTCCGCAAAGCGATGCTTGAGGATCTGGTTCAAAACAAGACAAAACGGGCATTATAGAGAAATATTGCCGTTTTCCAAATAACTTCTCGACTAGTCGGCTAACTATCAATCAATTTAGATTGAAATTTAAGTGTTTGAGCTCGTTTGTATAAAAAGCAAGCAGCAGGTTAACTTAACCTCACAGTTCTTAAAGCTAATAAGCTAGTTTTTAATCTATTACTAACATCAATTGGACTCAACAAGCTAACGAGTCATCGTCAATGTTAATATTGCTCTTTAAGTCTGCAAAACTGAACTCTCAGCCCATTGGATTAGTACAATCTCATGTCAGCAACAAGGATGCAAAACTAACTACTACGATATGTTCTACCGCCCGCATTTTTTGCGCGGTACATCTGTTTATCTGCTGTTTTTAGCAGCGCATCGATGCAATCTCCATCTATAGGAAATAGCGCTATTCCAACACTCGCAGATGCCGTTAGCGTATGATCTGCAATAATAAAAGGCTGAGATAGGCGGTTGAGTAGGTTTTCAGCGACATCATATACAGATTTAATATCTTTGATATCATTTAAGATCACCACAAACTCATCCCCGCCAAGACGACCTACAGTGTCTGAACGGCGGATCCCTTTGACTAACTCTTTTGCGACATGAACCAAAAATTGATCGCCAACTTGATGTCCAAATTGGTCATTAATCAATTTAAAACCATCCAAATCAATAAAAATAACCGCAAACTGGGCGGTATCACGGGTATGCAATAAAATAGCCTGCTCAAGCCTATCATCAATCAAGGAGCGATTAGGTAATTCAGTTAAGCTATCGTTCTTAGCAAAGTGAGCCATTTGAGTTTCAGCTTCAGTCCTACGTAAAATCTCTTTACGTAAACGCCGATTTGCCAATAGTGCTCCGATAACACCTAATCCAAGAACAGTAAAAATAGCAATACCGAGTTTAACTCTGGCCTCGTATTCATCACGTTCAAAAGCAACTGTTTGTGTGACCCACTTTTGATGAATTTTCCTTTGCTGAACAGGATCAATACTTGCTAGCACAACGTTAATTAGCGGCAGTAATGATTTTTTACTACTGTGAACTCCGATATGACTTCTTTGTTCAGCAAAATCAACAAGCATTGACATCTTTAGATCTGAGTATTGACCCTGCCTTAATCCGCTACTTAAGTTAGTCACTTTATCAATAAATACATCAGCTTTACCTAAATTGACCGCTTTTAGTCCTGAGCTGCTATCAGGTACTAATACCAACTTTAACTCTGGATATTCCCGCATTAGTTGGCCAATAATATGGTAGCCTTCAACAACTGCAATACGTTGGCCTCTAAGCTCTTCTAAGCCAAACACGTTAATATTACTGTGTGAGGTCACTAGTCCCCAAGGTGCGGGCCAATAAGCCTCAGAAAAGCCCAACTGATATTCTCGCTCTGCAGTTTTGGCCACACTGCCAACCATATCAACACCACCAGTGACCAAGGCATCGAGCAAACTTTGCCATTCATCAAAAACAACAGTTTCGACTGTTAAGCTAAGCTCATTGGCAATAATATTGATAACGTCACTGTTGATTCCTGAGTACAGGCCATTTTCTTCAAACTCCATCGGTGGCCAATCACGTAAGTAACCTACCTTAATAACCCCCGTGTCATTAATAATATTTTGCTGTTCGGCCGTTAGGTGAATCAGACCTTGCTGATCTTTATAGATCCTGTCAGCAGGATTTAACATCCACTTACGCTCTACTTGAGCCAGCTCAAGCGGCGATATTTGGGTAAAGCCAGCCGCGATTCGCGCAGCAAAACCAACATCCTTATTGCGGTTAAGTACATATAACTCGGTATTAAATTCAAGATCTGGATATTGGTAGAAAGCCCCCCAACTTTGATCTAATAAAAGGTAGTGTTGAGTCCAAGCGCCAGCTGCAACAAAGGCATCAATTTCATCATTTTTGGCCGCATCTATCATCTCTGTCATCGACGAATAATATCGAATATGGGAATCAGGCAGCGCTTCTATTAATTCTGCAAGGTATGGTGATGTCGGCGATACCGCAATCACTTTATTTTTAAGTTGTTCCAACGAATCCAGCTGACTGCCATAGGAGAATAGCCGGCTCGTAACTTTGTAAATAGTGTGGGCTCGGTTTAGGCCCGTTTGAATTGAAGCGCTTTCAGGGTAACCTAAATGTACATCAGCAATGCCACGCTTGACGTTATCTACGCTCTGCTTCATGGTGCCAACCACAAAACGTACTGGCAATCCTGTCTTTTCAGACCACAGCTTCCATATATCGACCAGTAATCCATTAGGCAGCCCATCTGCACCAAGATCAGCAAAAGGAGCGACGCCAGTCTGCATTGCAATAACGATATCATTCTGATAGCGCTGATTGCCTAACCAATGCCGAGTTAACTCGTCGATAATATCGCTAGGCATTGCACTAAATCCTGCCTGCACAGTTTTACTTAACTCAGTTCTATCTTTCAAAATCGCAGGATAAAAAGAAAGCTTTGATATTTCTTTGCGGTTCTCTTTAGGGAACTGAATAGAAATAGTGTTATTGATTTGGCTTTCACGTAAGAAGCCTTCTAACCCTACAAATACGAAAATTTCTTCATTAATTACCGCTTTTAGTAGATCAGTCCGATTATCAAAATAACTAAAAGTAAGTCGCGGTTCTTGTTGCTGCAAAATATCAATTTGAGCAGCTCCTCTGACAACACCGATTTTATAAGGCATTAATTGAGATAAGGTTTGTGGTTTAGGTAATTGATAGTTCACATATAAGAAGCTATGAAAACTAAGTAGCTCCGGTAAAAACTGGTAATGATTTTCTCTGGTTGACGTTTTCGCCATACCAATATGCACATCAGCAACACCATTTTGTAAGTTTTTGAGCGATTGCACCCAATCTGTTGGCTTGAATACAACTTTACGATTAGTTTGTTTTGACCAATGTAACCAAATATCAACTAAAAGGCCGCTAGCTTGATTGTTTTCATCAACGAATTGAAAGGGATAAGTGTCATTACTCATTGCAATTATCAGCGGAGGCTCCTGTTTATTGGATTCAGCCATAGCCGTAGACATTAAAGAAATACTGAGCAGCACAAGCAACAAACAAGTGATAGTTTTCAATTACATTTCCCAAAAAGGTTAATTTTATGAGTGTTTTTTGTTTTATTATTGCTATTAGACAAAATTTTATCAGTAATTTCCAGTGCTAGTCTTGCTGGTAACAGCCATGTTTAGCTAGAATAAAGTGTTGAACTCCCACGATCTGATCACATGAACTCTTCACAAGATAATCTTTTTGCCAAGCCTTACCAACAAGTCAGCGACTTTCAATTCGATGATAAAGTCGCCGGTGTCTTTAATGACATGATTAGGCGCTCAGTTCCTGGCTACGGGCAAATCATTAATACTATCGGCGATCTCGCTCAAAAATATGCTGCGCCAAATAGTAAAATATACGACCTAGGTTGTTCATTAGGCTCTGCAACATTAAGCATTCGCCGCCGCGTTGAAGGTCGTAATTGCCAAATCGTTGCCATCGATAACAGCGAATCAATGATTGAACGTTGCCAAGAAAACCTATCAGCCTACGTTAGCGAAACGCCTGTAGAATTGATTTGCGGTGATATTCGAGATATTAAAATTGAAAATGCATCTTTGGTGGTGCTAAATTTCACTATGCAATTTTTAGCCCCAAGTGATCGTGAAAACCTGCTCAAAAATATCTATCAAGGGCTTGTTCCTGGCGGTTTATTAATTCTCTCGGAAAAGCTTTACTTTAAAGAAGATACAATTCAATCCACTTTGGATGATTTACATCTCGATTTCAAAAGAGCAAATGGTTACAGTGAGTTAGAGATCAGTCAAAAACGTAGTTCATTAGAAAACGTGATGAAACCTGATACACTCGCTGAGCACGAAAATCGGATCAGAGCCCAAGGTTTTAGTGAGTTCAGCGTGTGGTTCCAATGTTTTAATTTTGCATCTATGGTGGCAATTAAGTGATTAGTTTCAGCTCATTCTACAAACAAATTTCAGACTCAAGCCTACAACATTGGTTAGAGACACTTCCGTCAATTCTTGGCCAGTGGCAAAGGGAACATAAGCACGGTTCGCTGCCTAAGTGGGAAAAAGTACTTAATAAGCTGCATTACCCAGAAGCTGATATCATTGACTTTAAATCCAGCGTAAAAGTAGGGTCAGGTGAACAACTCAGCGACGGCGAAAGAGAAAAACTAGAAAACTTATTGGGTATTTTCAAGCCTTGGCGTAAAGGCCCTTATTCTTTACATGGTGTTGAGATTGATACCGAATGGCGTTCAGACTGGAAATGGGAACGCGTTGTACCTCATATTTCACCACTTGCTAATCGTACAGTATTAGATGTGGGTTGTGGTAGTGGTTATCACATGTGGCGCATGCTAGGTGAAGGCGCTAAACACGTAGTGGGTATTGACCCATCACCACTGTTTATGTGCCAATTTGAAGCTGTCAAACGCTTAGCAGGTAACGAACATCCAGTGCATTTCTTACCACTAGGCATTGAAGAGCTACCACCTCTTGATGCATTTGATACCGTATTTTCGATGGGGGTGCTATACCACCGCCGCTCTCCAATCGACCACATCTACCAATTAAGAGACCAATTACGCACCGGAGGCGAATTAGTCCTTGAAACTTTAGTTGTCGATGGTGATGAAAATACCGTATTAGTACCAAAAGACCGCTACGGTAAAATGAATAATGTTTGGTTCTTACCGTCTGTTGAAGCATTAATGTTGTGGTTAAAAAAATGCGATTTCACAGACATTCGCTGCGTTGATGTAGATGTAACTTCTCTTGCAGAACAAAGAAGTACACAATGGATGCCAAATGAATCATTAGTTGATTATTTAGACCCTAATGATGTTAGCCTAACAGTTGAAGGCTATCCGGCACCTAAACGAGCCACGATTATTGCCACCAAGAATCAGCCTAATAAAGATTTAATCTAGCCAATAGTAAATGGGAAGCACTATGTTCAAGCAGATAATTTGTATTGCCGCAATATCAACAGTCCTTGCAGGTTGTGCAACGACGAGCGATAAAAATGCACCAATTCCAGTCGATGTAACGGTACTAGAAGCCAGCTTAACCAAGCAAGAAAGCAATATACTGGGAGCAATTAATACTTGTAACCAAAGCCAAGCTGCTGCTTTTGAAACACTAACAGCACAGGTTGATGAGCTTAAAGCCAATGTAGCTCAATTAAATGTGAAAGAAGAAAAAGCCATAGTGCCAGTTGTTGCCCCAGTGCAATGCCCTCCTTCTCCTATTGGTGACAAGTTTATGCTTGGCGCAGTTGAAAATGTGTATGTCGATGAAGTAAAAGCTAGTTTCAATACCCGTATTGATACCGGTGCGGAATCTTCTTCACTTGACGCCCGAAATATTATTTTGTTTGAAAGAGATGGAAGCCAATGGGTTCGCTTCGATGTTTTCACTCAAGGCGAAAAACAACCCGCTAAAACTTTTGAATCAAAAGTAGAACGTTTTGTTCGTATTAAACAAGATGCTGATGATAAGAGCGACCGCCGCCCTGTCATTCACGCTCACCTTGAGATTGGCCAATACAAAGCTGAAACAGACTTGAATCTAAGTGATCGTAGCCATCTGGAATATCCGTTACTACTTGGTCGTAAGTTTATGCAAGACATCGCAGTTGTCGATGTTGGGCAGACTTTTATCCACGGAAAAAAACAAGACGCAAAGCCGTCTAAAACCAATAAATAGGATAATTGCAAATGCATTCTAGAAAACCCTTTTACATCTTAGTTGCCTTGCTGTTTATCACCGGGATCGCAGCCAGCGTGTATCGCGGTATTGAGCACAGCGTACCTTTCGTACCAGGTAAACAAGTACAAAGTTGGGCTGTTGATGCCAAAGTGAGCTTTCGTGGTACTGGCGAGCCTGCTGAAGTATCTTTCTCACTCCCAGAAGATCCTGCATACGAGATTTTGGTCGAAAATGCCACGTCACCTGGCTACGGATTAACCATTACTAATAATGCTATTGACCGCCGCGCAATTTGGTCGATTCGCACCGCAACAGGGACGCAAGATCTTTACTATAAAGTGACGCTAATCCCAACTGGACAGGACAAACTTATAGAAACTGCTGAGCCACAAGCCCCTGCAGTTTATGCTTGGCCAGCTACAGAACAAGCAGCTGCAGAGCAAGCAATCGAAGAAGTTTGGTCACGCAGTGCCACTAACCTTTCTTTTGCCCAGCAACTAAACAAAGTACTAAATGCTAATGAGCGTAGCCAGAATATTGAGCTACTACTAACAAGCAACACACCGACGAAGCTGTTTATCCGTATGCTACATAGCAAAGGGATCCCAGCCAAAGAAGTCAGTGGTCTTTACCTAGAAGATCAACGTCGTAGACAACAACTGTCAAGTTTTGTTGAAGTATATAACGACGGTGAGTGGCACTTATTTAACGCCGAAGATGGCACTCAAGGTCGTCCAGAAAACCTATTGCTATGGGACCGTTCAGGCACCTCTGTACTCGATGTTATAGGCGGCGTTAACTCCCAAGTTAATTTCTCTATGCTACAAGATACTCGCTCAGCGTTAGCCACTGCCATTGATGTGATGAAAAATGACAATGCGCTAGATTTCTCGCTTTATCAATTACCGCTAGAAGAGCAAAGCTTATTCAAGGGTATTTTGCTAATTCCTATCGGTGTTTTAGTTGTCGTGTTCCTGCGTGTACTTATTGGCATCAAAACCTCTGGTACTTTTATGCCAGTGTTGATTGCCCTCGCCTTTATTCAAACAACGCTATTTACTGGTTTAATTGGCTTCCTGTTGATTGTAGCGTTCGGTTTAATGATCCGTTCTTATTTATCAGAGCTTAACCTATTGCTCATATCCAGGATCTCCGCCGTTATTATCGTGGTAATCGGTATTATCGGCTTGTTTACCTTATTATCATACAAGTTTGGTCTCAGTGAAGGCTTAACCATTACTTTCTTCCCTATGATTATTTTGGCATGGACCATTGAAAGAATGTCTATCCTTTGGGAAGAAGAAGGTCCAAAAGAAGTTATCGTACAAGGTGGCGGTAGCCTATTCGTAGCAACTTTAGCTTACTTAGCTATGAGCGCGACTTGGGTTCAGCACTGGGTGTTTAACTTCCTAGGTATTCACCTAGTCATTTTGGCTTTAGTGCTGCTAATGGGCCAATACACAGGATACCGTCTGCTTGAGCTTAAGCGCTTTAAGCCACTAGCTGGAGAAAAATAATGTTTCTAGCTAAGCCATCAGATCTACGTCGTAATGGCGTATTGTGTATGAACAAGCGTAATATCGATTACATTGGTCGATATAACCCACGTAAGTTTTACAAACGTGTGGATGACAAGCTAACGACCAAACAGTTGGCACTGGCAAATAACATCGCTGTGCCAGACTTAATTGGTACCGTATCAGAGCAACATGGCATTGCGGATATTCCTGCAATGGTCAATAACACTGACGGTTTTGTTATCAAGCCGTCTAAAGGTTCTGGCGGTAAAGGGATTTTAGTTGTCACTAAGGTTGAAAACGGTCGTTACTACAAGCCAAATGGCCAAGAAGTGACGCCCTCTGAAGTTGACCGCCATGTATCTAACGTACTCAGCGGACTATTTTCATTAGGTGGTAAACCTGATGTTGCGATTGTAGAAGGATTGATTCAGTTTGACCCGGTATTTGATGGCTACTCCTACGAAGGTGTACCAGACATACGTCTGATCATCTTCAAGGGTTTTCCAATCATGGGTATGTTGCGTCTTTCAACTGCTGCGTCAGACGGTAAGGCAAATTTACACCAGGGTGCTGTGGGCGTTGGTATTGATATCGCAACGGGTAAAGGCCTACATGCTGTGCAATTTGATCAGCCTATTGACCTACACCCTGATACCCAAAAAGAGCTTATTTCAATTGCCGTCCCACAATGGGATACCTTGTTGCATACAGCTTCAATGGCCTATGAAATGTCAGAACTTGGTTATCTAGGCACCGATATGGTGCTAGATAAAAACAAAGGGCCACTTTTGCTCGAGCTAAATGCCCGTCCCGGTCTTGCGATTCAAATTGCTAACGGTCGCGGTATTTTGCCAAATCTTCGCCATGTTGAAAAAATGGGCAACCATAATATGACGGTCGAAGAACGCGTGGCATATGCAAAAATACATTTCAGTGCCAACAGCTAGAATTATAAAATGGCTGTTAAGCCCACTGTTAATTGGTATTTGTTGGTTTGACACGGCAGCTTTTGCTGCCGTGTCTCCTATCCCACTTTTAGTCGAGCAATGTCTTGCTTATCAATTTCCGGCAAAAAATCAAACATCAATAACAATAGGTGCAGCGCAGCATGCAGCAGCACTCGAACGGCAATTAATCGGTTTTTTTAATATCAATGACAGAATTAAATACTATCGACAGTTTCCACTGTCCTATTCTGATAGAGAGCTAGTATTACAGTGCCAACTGTATTTAGCTGATGAGCTTGCATTATTTTTTAAATCGACACAGTTTCAATCGACTCGCTTTAAGCTCGCTGAAAGTCATAACCCACATATTCAAGCACTCGCAATGCGGATCAACCGCCTTGCAACTAATAGTGAATCGCCGCTAGATAAAGCTCAATTACATACCGCTCAAGCTGCATTTAAACAAGGTGTCACGAGTCAGCAATTAAGCCTTAGCTTTGCTAATACTGGCTGCCAACTTGACGCAAAACTTAACTCAGTTAAGACAAACTTTAACGGTAGCTTGGCAAGCTATTTAATTAAGCAGCCAAACGAGCAATGCAGAAAGACGGTATGGCAAGCCTACCAAGCTCGCGCATCGATAAAAAACAAAACCTCATTTGAGGTAATAAAAAACTTACGCCAGCAGCAAGCAGAGCAAGATGGTTATCAAGATCACAGCCATGAAATACTCCAGCAACAATGGTTATCTCACCCACAGCTTGTAGCTAAGTTTTTACAAAGCCAAACCCAAGCAATAAACACTACCCCTTGGAGTTTAGGGCAAGTATTGTCTAACGCTAAACCCACAGTCGTTAAACCTACATCATCACGGTTATGGTTAAATAACATCGCTAAGGTGTTAGAGCCGCTAGCAGTGTCAATCACACCTGTAAACGAAAACGTCTTACGGGTTTATCATCAACACCGCTTGCTCGGTGACCTATACCTCAGTCAAGGCAAAAAAACTCAAGCAAGAGTAATAAGACATGCTGTGGTAGGACAACAATTTGGTCAATATGAGTTGGTTTTAAAAGATGAGCTCACCAATTATCAACAACAAAGCGCAATGATCGATACTGTTGCAAGCATTATTAGCCAGCTAGCCAGCGGCCATCGTTATTATTTACAAAATACGCTAGGAGAAACCCAAGATAGCGATCAAATAGACAAGTTTTGGCTACAAATGTGGCTAAAAGGCGAGCTCCTCCCTACACCTAAAAATAATAGTAGAGAAGCTGTATTGCAGCGATATGCCACTCAACTACAAATATTTAGAGCAAAGGTTGCACTAAATAGCTATTTGTCTTCTGAGGATAAAAACAGGTTTGATTTAGATAGTGCTTTTAAACAAGCTTTTTCTGCTCGTTGGGATAGCGTCGATGATGCGCCCTACACTTTTAGTGCCATTGTGTATCAAGGGCCGTTGTATTATCAAAAAGTTTGGCAGAAAGCCGTCGCCAAGTATATTTACCAATCAACAAAAGACTGTCAAAATCAAAAACATATTTTTGATTATTTAGTCGTTAATGAATCAGCTAACGACATGGTCACTCAGTTACAACTGTTGTTAGACGAAACAATAACCCCAGACTCACTCATAAAAAGGACTCAACATGCCTTCAATCATCAAGATCAGCACTCTCGCCGCTGCACTCTTTTGCGCCAATAGTTTTGCCGCCGACCTTGCTGTCACAGAGTCTACAAAATCTGAAGTTTATCAAGGAATAAAGAATAACCTGGAGGAACATTTATTCGAACTACCTCCACGTGTTCAAGGTCATTACGGCATACGCCAATATCGCATGACTGGTGACGACAAATACGCCAATGCTGCACTAGTCGATCTTTATGCTGTAACCGAAGCTCAGGCGTTCTATGCGTGTAATCTAGACAAACCAAACTTCATTATCGATCAAGCAGAAGAGGCTATCTCTGTATTGGGCAAAGGCCCACGTGCTAAGGCGCGTAAAAAAGCACTCCAGCCTTTTCCTGAATTCATTTTCTATACCGATGTATTGCTACGTTACTCAAGCCGAATTGATGAGTTTGGCTTTACTGGTCCATGTCATGATAAATTAACTGCAGCGCTTAAAAAAGCCGACTTAAAAACAGGCTTGACCGATAAAGCCATGATTGAGACATGGGCAGCGCAGTTAATTAACTACGTTTACTGGGCTAAACAAATTGGTGTAGGTGACTATTTAGCCGATTATAAAAAAGCATTTATTGAAGTTTACCCAGACAATGAAGATAGCGAGTTAAATAAAAAGCAATACCGCAATAAGCTATACGGTATGACCCACTTTATTTTTGCAGCCAGTGAATATTACCAGCACAATGTTGATGCTAAAGAGTTCGCCTGGATTTTAGACCATTTTGATCGCAATATTGATCGTATTTTGAAAGATGCTACAGACGACATTATTGCCGAAGTGGGAATTAGTTTCTTACTCGCAGGGAAACCTAACCACCCAGTGGTTAAAAAAACTCAAAAACATATCATTAATGCGTTTAATACCAAAGAGCAAATCATTCCCTCACCTCGTGGCAATCCTGACTTAGTGATCGGTGAACATCGCAATGTATTGGCTATGATGTTGCTTGATTGGCCTGAAAAGTTACATAAAGGCCCTTACCTATCAGAACTGAAAGCGACTAAGAAATATCTGCCTAAACAAGTTACTCCTATTAGTAAGTGATCCCTCTACAGAAAGGCTCAATGAGCCTTTCTAGCATTGACTCAACCTAACTTCAGAGCCGTTAATTTATATGGATAGAGCCAAATCAACACTTGAGCAGTGGCGAATATTACAAGCGGTAGTCGATTATGGAGGCTACTCTCAGGCAGCGGAACAATTAAATAAAAGCCAATCTTCGCTTAACCACGCTGTGGCAAAACTGCAGTTTCAACTTGGCGTACAATTACTTGAGGTTAAAGGGCGGAAAGCTTATTTAACTGAATGTGGCGAAGTTTTACTGCGCCGTTCACGACATATCACTCAGTCTGTAAACGAGTTAGAGATGTTGGCGAGCAACTTAGAAAAGGGTTGGGAACCACAATTAACTATCGCTCGAGAAATCATTTACCCTATGGATCACCTTGTCGATGCGTTAAGCGAGTTTTTACCGCAAAGCCGCGGCACACGTGTCACTATTATTGATACTGTGATAACAGGTACCTCTGAATTAATCAATAACCAAAGCGTTGATTTAGCAATATGCGGTGGTCCGCCACCTAAAGGCCATATTGCTGAACCTCTGTTAGATATCGACTTTATACTGGTTTGCCACCCTGAGCACCCTCTCGCGCAACTGAGCCACATTGAAGATGATCAAACCTTGGCGCAGCAGCTTCAAATCGTGATTAAAGATACAGCCTTAAGCCCCAACACTGATCTTGGCTGGTTAAAAGCAGAGCAACGTTGGACGGTAAGCAACTTTCATGAGGCTATTGCCATTTTAAAAAAGGGGATGGGTTTTTGTTGGGTACCTCAACATTTGGTCCAGGTTGAAATTGATAATAAATCACTCAGTCAACTCCATCTTAAAGGCTCAAGTAAACGTAAAGCTACGCTAAGCTTAGTTATTCCCAATAGAGATAAGCAAGGGCCGGCAAATGAGCTACTTGAAGCATTAATATTGCAACATCATCAAGCTAAAACAACTTAAATTTTTCCATAAAAAAGCACTCTACAAGAGTGCTTTTTTATACTGTTTGTTAGCATACACAGGTAAGTTTATACTTTGATATTTATTATGCTGCCAATCATATCCGATGATGTTTGGATGACTTCAGCGTTAGCTTGAGCGTGGTTAACTGCTTGAGCTGCATCAATCAAAGCCCCCGTCGTATTTGAGACGGTATTAGCTGTAGTGGTACCCGCTACAGACTGACTCGCACCAGCGACATCTATTGTAGCTTGAGTTAAATCGGTTTGTGCCGCCTGAAAGCCATTTTGCCCAGAAATAATACTTGGTGGAATTTGCATATCATCCCCCTTTATCTATGTCTAAGTGGTTCAATTATCGTACAATTAGGTTTGGATGTACAGTAAGAAAAGCTCGCAAGTATCGTTAAATCATCTACAGTTAACTAAAAACATATCACAAGGTATCAAGTTCCAATGAGATAGCCTTTGTATTGATAAAATGATAGCCTTTTCGAATAAAAAATAAAAGATAACGGTCTGCTCTGAGGAAGTCTAAATGAATAAAGCTAGAATACTGGTTGTAGATGATGATCCTTTTTGCTCAAGCCTATTATTATCAATATTAGGCGACGATTACCAAGTCACAACCGTTAACTCCGGTTTTGATGTAATTGATATTTCAGGTGTTCAATGTCCGGACTTTATTTTTCTAGACATAATGATGCCTGGTAAAAATGGCTACCAAGTATTAAAGGATTTAAAAGACGATCCCTTAACCCAAATGATCCCTGTGATTATTGTTAGTACGCTAACTGAAGAATCCGATGAAAACCTCGCATTACGCCTTGGTGCAAACGGCTATATTTCTAAACCAATAATTCCAACAGAAGTTTACGCTAAATTAAAAGAGCATTTGCCGCAGTAACTATTATTCATTACACTGCATCACTCGCTGTGTAATGCACTAGGCTGCTTGGTATACATCAATTAATGTATACCACTTAGCTAAAAATGTTCATCACAAGAAGTCTCATGCTTTAGCTAGTGATAAATCAAGCAATAATGTTATCGTTCACAATCTAAACAGTCATTATTTACCAACCCGTTTCCCAATCTTTCCACACTGGATTTAATCCCCGCTCAAGCATGGCTTTTGCGACCAATGTAGGCGAGCGCTCATCACTTATCTCAAACTGATCTAGCTCTGTATTAGGTTCGACATAGCCACCGGGTTGGGTTGAGCTCCCAGCACTCACATTGGTAACACCCAGTGCAAACAAGTTGTTTCTGAGCTCAGGGGTTTCACGGGTTGATAAGCTAATTTCAAGCTGTTGATTAAACAATCTAAAGGCGCAGATCATCTGCACTAATCCCTTATCGGTAAGCTCAACTTTGGGGGCAACGCCACCAGTACAAGGCCTAAGCCTTGGCAAAGAGATACTATAGCGACTACGCCAATAGGTTTTCTCAAGGTAATCTAAATGATGCCCCATTAATAGCGCGTCTAGGCGCCAATCATCTAATCCGAGTAACACCCCTAAACCAATTTTATCAACACCGGCACGAGCAACTCTATCAGGCGACTCAAGCCGATAAGCGAAGTCACTCTTCTTGCCACGAGTATGATGCTCGCCATAAGTTACTGGATTATAGGTTTCTTGATATAGCATCACCGCATCAAGCCCTTCATCTATAAGCTCTTTATAATCTTGCTCTTCTAGCGGCTGTACTTCCATTGCTACATGACTAAAGTGCTGCCTGATTAAAGGCAACATTTGCTTAAAATAAGGCACTCCCACTTTAGTTTCATGCTCGCCAGAGACTAATAATATGGAGTCATAACCCATAGCTTTTATTGGCCGGATCTCGTTATGGATCTCATTCTCAGTCAAAGTCTTACGCTTTATTTTATTGCTCATGGTAAAGCCGCAATAATCACATTCATTAGCGCATAGGTTAGATAAATAGAGCGGAATATACATACCGATACTCGCGCCAAAGCGTTGCCGAGTTAGAGTGACAGACTGCTGCGCCATCTGTTCTAAGTATGGCTCTGCTGCAGGAGACAATAGTGCTAATAAGCTATCTAAGTTGCCCGATGGACGTTGTAGCGCCTGCTCTACGTCTTTAGCCGTCGTCGAATAAAGCCTTAATTTAAGCTCGCTTCTAGAAAGCTGCTTAAACACATCGACAAAACTCGTAGGCACTGGATACTTCGAAGCAGTATCCTTGCTCTGGGAGTTTAGTGTTGTTGAACCGATGCTATTCATTTAAAAAGCCTGTTAACGGACTGGTGTTATGTGCTTGATGACTCACTGCACCTAAACCCGCAATATAAGCCTGACGCCCGGTATTTACGGCTTGTGCAAAACAGTGCCCCATCGCAACCGGATCAGAACTACTGGCGATTGCAGTATTGACCAGTACAGCATCAGCGCCAAGCTCCATAGCGTGAGTTGCTTGTGAAGGAGCGCCAATACCCGCATCAACAATCACAGGCACATTAGCCTGCTCGATAATGATTTTTAAAAAGGTTTCAGTTGCCAAGCCCTGATTAGAGCCAATTGGACTACCTAATGGCATCACCGCTGCGCAGCCGACTTCTTCAAGGCGGCGACACAACACAGGATCGGCATGTACGTAAGGCAACACCACATAGCCTTGCTCACATAAAATTCGCGCTGCTTCTAAAGTTTCAATAGGATCAGGCATCAGATATTTAGGGTCAGGGTGAATTTCAAGTTTCACCCAGTTTGTGCCTAACATTTCACGTGCTAAATGCGCGGCAAATATGGCTTCTTTGACATTTCTCGCACCAGCCGTATTAGGTAATAACTTTACGCCGCTATCGAGCAATGGCTGTAAAATGTTGTCACTGCCAGTACTAAGGTCTAATCGCTTTACAGCCAAGGTAACAAGCTGTGATTGTGATGCTTTAATCGCAGCTAACATGGTTTCCGGTTGAGCAAATTTACCCGTTCCCGTGAATAGTCTCGATTCAAATTGATGATCAGCAATTGTTAACATATTAACCTCCTGCTACTACAGAAAAAATTTCAAACTTGTCACCGGCTAAACAACACTCCGACTGCCAGCGCACGCGAGGTACAATTTCACTGTTGATCGCCACAGCAATAGCGTTTACATCGGCGCCTGCTAATTCGGCATAGATTTCAATTACACTTTGTACTGTTGAGTTAATCGCAACCTGTTTGGTTTCATCATTAATACTGATATCAATGCTGTCTGTAGCTTTATTCATATTGGTTCTCCGTAAACGGAAATTTTTTACAAGCTGACTTGGCCGCAGCGGAAGTATATTCATTGCCGCAGATCATGCATTCTGGGTTACGCAGCAAACGGGCTTCTCGCCAGCTAAACTGATTACCATCAAAACGATACAGTTTACCGATCAGTGCTTTATTACCCATTATCAATTGTAAAGCCATCAAGGCCTGCATCGATGCCAAAGTACCGACCATAGGCCCCAATACCCCCACTGTTTGACAGCTCTGATTAACTCGCATGTCAGCTGGAAACAAACAGTGATAACAGCCTGATTGTGGACTTACATGTTGATCAATACTGAGTAATTGTCCTTGGAAGTGGGCAGCAGATGCTGACACTAGACCAATTTGCTGCTTAATCGCTAACTGATTAATAAAATGCCTAGTCGCGAAGTTATCACTGCAATCGAGCAACAAATCAATCTCAGCACTATTTAGCACTGACTCAGCATTGTTATGGTTTAAATGTTCAGTTACAGCGGAAACGCCCGTTTGCTCATAAGCTCGGCGGAGTTTTGTTTTAGCCACTAAGGCTTTATATAGACCTAAGTCACTATCATCAAACAACAGCTGGCGTGGTAAATTGGACACTTCCACCGTATCACCGTCCACTAGTGTTAGATGACCAATACCTGCAGCCGCAAGGTATTGCGCTACGAGATGACCTAGGCCGCCAATGCCAATAATGACGACCTTTGCATCAGCAAAGGTTTGCTGACCCGCCTCACCAACTTCAGGCAATAAGATTTGCCGTGAGTAACGGATAAACTCTTTATCAGTTAGTGGCATCTCTACAACTCCCACCAGGTTTGCTGCAACGCAGTAAAAGCGGCAGCGGGATCATCAGCCTCAGTGACGGCACGCACCACGGCAACGTCATCCACGCCTGTTGCTTTAACGCTATTGACACGTGCAGCATCAATACCGCCTATCGCGACTATCGGTAGATCCCCTTTCATTAACGACACATAGCGGGCTAATTTATTCAGTCCCTGTGGCTTTGAAGGCATAACCTTAGTTGTTGTCGGAAAAATATGACCGAACGCGATATAAGAAGGCTTATGTTGTTTAGCCAGCAATATTTCAAAATAGCTATGGCTAGAAAGCCCAAGCGCCAGCTTGGCAGCGCGCAACTGTTCTAGGTTGCTAGCAATAAGGTCTTCTTGTCCTAAATGCACCCCATAAGCTTGATGTTTAATCGCCAATTGCCAATGATCATTGATAAATACTCGCGCCTTGTAATCACGGCCAAGTGAAATAGCCTGAATAATGCTGCGCTCAAGCGTTACATCAGTAGGATCTTTTACCCTTAACTGGATTGTTTTAGCACCCGCTTTAAGTAAGGTTTCGAGCATTTCAACATCTGCAACCACAGGGTAAAGCCCCAAGGACTCTTCAATCTGCTTGAAACTGGCTTGCTCATGCCTATAAGTTTTAAGCGGCATAGGCTCTATTTCGTTGGTCGTCACAAGCTTGATGTATGGAAAATCAACTAACTCCTTCGGCCAAGCCGTTCTTGCCAAGCAGCCGGGGCCTTGACCTATCTGATAGCTGGCCTTAAGCCCCGAATTTACATAAGCCTTAGCCACAACCACCGCATCATTAAGCACAAAGCCATGAGCCATTACCGCTGCGATAGCAGACGATAATGTGCAGCCTGTACCATGATTATTATTTGTATCAATTCGATTACTCGATAGCCAAAAGCTCTGCCACTGGTGCTTATCAGAGATCCCATCAACATCGGTGCATACCAGTAAATCGTTAGCTTGCTGCTGACACCAAGCAGGCCCGTTATCACCGCCTTTTGCTAACACTGAAGTATTTAAGGTTTCAGATAGCTTTTGGGCAGCAGCAATACATGCATCAACACTTGTAAGCTCAGTGGCTGCAAGCACAGCCAATTCACTCACATTCGGCGTGATTAAGGTTAATAACCCTTTAAACGGCGTAAAGTCTAAGCCGCCACCATTTGCTAGGGCATCACCGCAAGTAGCCACCATCACAGGATCGAGAATCACAGGCACGTTTTTGCCTGATTGCAACCAACAAGCTTGCTGCTCTGTTAACCATTTAGCTAGCAGCTCTATTTGAGCCTGATCGGCCAGCAAGCCTATTTTTATCGCCGCTGGCGGTAAATCACTCGCTAAAGTATCAAGCTGAGACTGCAACATTTTGCTTGATACAGACTCAACCAACGCCACAGTAACCGAGCTTTGCGCGGTTACTGCGGTGATCACACTGCAAGCGTGGGCCTCAAGATCTGACATGGTTGCCAGATCAGCTTGAATACCCGCACCACCGCCACTATCTGAGCCCGCTATAGTCCATACAATAGGACGATTCACAGATAACGCATCTGGGTTTGCCATGATTAGTCCTCTAGTGCTACATCAGGCTGTTTATTACTTGCTTCATGGTAAAGCTCTGCGCCTTTCGCCTTAAACTCGGCCGACATTTGTGCCATACCTTGCGCTCGTTCAACAGCCAATTTTGCCGCCTCAGCATCGCTACCGCTATAAGACTCATATTCCGCGGCAGATTTAATATCAATGGTTTTAGCCCCAGCTTCACGCTCTTGCGCCGCAGCGTAATCACGCACTTCTTGGGTAATTTTCATTGAGCAGAATTTTGGGCCACACATAGAGCAAAAATGAGCAACTTTAGCTGATTCTTGTGGCAGTGATTCATCGTGATAAGCACGGGCGGTTTCAGGGTCTAAACCTAGGTTATATTGGTCTTCCCAACGAAACTCAAAACGCGCTTTTGATAAGGCATTGTCACGAATTTGCGCGCTCGGATGCCCTTTCGCCACATCTCCAGCATGAGCAGCAATTTTGTAGGCAATTAGACCTTGCTTAACATCTTCCTTGTTTGGCAAACCTAAATGCTCTTTAGGCGTGACATAACAAAGCATCGCGCAGCCATACCAAGCAATCATTGCAGCGCCAATACCTGAGGTAAAATGATCGTAACCCGGCGCAATATCGGTCGTTTGTGGGCCTAAAGTATAGAATGGTGCTTCATCACACACCTCTAGCTGCTTATCCATGTTCTCTTTAATCAGATTCATTGGAATATGGCCCGGACCTTCAATAATGGTCTGCACGTCATACTCCCAAGCAATTTTCACCAGCTCACCTAAGGTTTCTAGCTCAGAGAATTGCGCTTCATCATTGGCATCGGCAATTGAGCCGGGACGCATACCATCGCCTAATGACAGCGACACATCATAGGCGGCACAGATTTCACAAATTTCTCTAAAGTGTTCATAAAGGAAATTTTCTTTATGGTGCGACAAACACCACTTAGCCATGATAGAGCCACCGCGAGAAACAATACCGGTTAAGCGTTTAGCCGTCATCGACACATAGCGCAGTAATACGCCGGCATGAATCGTAAAGTAATCCACGCCCTGCTCTGCTTGTTCAATTAAGGTATCGCGGAATGTTTCCCAGTTAAGATCTTCAGCAACACCATTCACTTTCTCTAGTGCTTGATAGATAGGAACGGTACCAATAGGTACCGGAGAGTTACGAATAATCCATTCGCGGGTCTCGTGAATATAACGACCGGTAGATAAGTCCATTACCGTATCGGCGCCCCAACGGGTCGACCAAACTAGCTTTTCAACTTCTTCTTCAATCGATGAGGTTACCGCTGAGTTACCTATATTGGCGTTAACCTTAACTAAAAAGTTACGGCCAATAATCATCGGCTCTGCTTCTGGATGGTTAATGTTTAGTGGGATAATTGCGCGGCCGCGAGCAATTTCTTGCCTAACAAACTCAGGGGTAATTGGTTCACCAATCGCAGCACCAAAACTCTCGCCTTTGTCTTTTTGGGTCAGAATTGGGTCTGTTACCTCAGACTTTGCCATATTTTCACGTATGGCAATGTACTCCATCTCAGGGGTAATAATGCCTTGGCGAGCATAGTGCAATTGGGTAACACGTTTACCTTCTTTCGCGCGGCGCGGCGGTAATAAAGACTCGAAACGCAGATGGTCTAGGCCATCATCAGCAAGGCGCTGCTGAGTAAAGCCCGAACTTGCACCTTGTAACTGCTCAGTATCACTGCGCTCTTCAATCCAGTTTTCACGGAACTTCTCAAGACCTTTACGCACATCAATCAGTGTATCAGGATCTGAGTAGGCACCCGCGCAGTCATACACCTTTAACGGCGGGTTGGCTTCAAATACAGGATTGGTTTCGTCACCACCAATAAGCGTATCGGCTTGATGAATTTGGCGCATACCCACTTTAAGGTCAGCACGGCTACCTTCAAGGTAGATTTTCTCAGAATTTGGGTGTTGTAGTGGTTTTAGATTATCAATAAATTGTTGAGCTTGAGCTCGGGTTTCGCGACGATTTGACATTAGCAAACTCACTTTAAAAAAAGAAATGAAGTTGCTTGCCAGGAGAAAATGAGAATCTGAAAAGTTGAACATATAACTAGGGGTAAATTCTAGTTACACGTAACCACCGAAATGCTGCTTTGGCGCTTATTTAAAAGTCAGTTTATGCAGTTATTTCGCTTGTTTCCTTCGCAGGTTCTAGCCTGATCAGGTTCAACGGATCCCGAATTAACGGTCTCAGCCATATGGCACTCCGACAAGATGAGCTGGCAGTATAGACCTATCCGCAGGTGAGATACAAGGGCTTAAAAAGTTATTAGACCAGAAGTTAAAGACTTAGCCATCAAAGCTCAAGCTGATGATATTCAAGGACTTTGAATCGCTACTTTATAGTAAACGGTCATCAACTTGAGTTTTTATCAAACAAATTTTTTATTATTTCCCCAGCATACGCTTTTCTAGTCGAGCAGCGATGGCCTCATTAATTGCTTTTTTAACCTTGTCGCCACCACAATTGAAAGGGTAACCGATAGTCTCGGCATAAGGGTTAATTTGGTCGCCAATTTTAACGATGCGATAGCAAGTATCGCCTTTTCTAATGATGCGATTAGGATCCAGTACATGATCGGTGGTGACCACCTTACTGTACTTATCTATCTCCGGAAAAACGAGTTCCTGCATTTCGCCATCCATCTCACTAAGCGAGCGTTTTTGGCTATAGTTAGCCGCGCTACTTACGACCAGTTCATCAAGTTTATTCGCCCGCTGTTTTGCAAGATAAGATTGGGTAAAGCGCTTTGCTGAGGTGTTTTTGGATGTATCAGCACTCGGGGCAGATAATGCAGTTGCCACTTTAGCTTTATCATCAATTGCCTGTGATAAGTCAGTTTTGGGCGCAGACTTAATTTGTTTACTAGGCTCTTGAACTTCTGTGCGCTTAATCCTTGCCGTATCCTGATTATTAACAGCTAGCTTATCCTTTAATGGCGTTGTTGCACTTGGCTTACTCTCAAATAGGCTCTCTATGC
Source organism: Shewanella sp. 10N.261.52.F9 (assembly GCF_041471165.1). Taxonomy (NCBI): domain Bacteria; kingdom Pseudomonadati; phylum Pseudomonadota; class Gammaproteobacteria; order Alteromonadales; family Shewanellaceae; genus Shewanella; species Shewanella sp. 10N.261.52.F9. Next base: position 148,980 of record NZ_JBFRNX010000024.1, on the reverse strand, counting down.
GGCCCTCTAACAAAGGATCAGCTTTTGGCGCTTGGTATAAGTAAGATTGGATTGTAGTCTCGGCCAGTTTATTAACGCTTACAGTAGGTCTAACCCAAAAGTAATTGACCGCTACAATGACAGCAACATGCACTAAAAGCACGCTAATAATCAGCACTGAAAATGGTGATAATCGAGATCTTGCTAAATACGATTTAGATAACACATTGGTTGCGGTATTATCTCGCACTATTGGTGTAACAGGGTTTTGTAATATAACGCTATTGTTACCTGAGGAACGACCGTGGCGGCTATCCTCAGTCTGTCTATCGATGTTTAGAGGCTGAATAAAATAAGCGCTGGGTTCTAGAACACCTTCAGCGCCATAAAATACCGTTATCAACCTATCATCTAAGCAAGTATCAGTCGCTGAGTATGCCGTAAAATGTCTTTTGTCATCGACGTTAGCCTCAACCTTAGCATTGAAATCCTTTTTGACGGTTATTTGCTTCATGCAGTTAACTTGATCCTATTTGAACTATTATCCCTATTCAGCTGTAATTTAGAGCAAGCTTAATGAAATTAGTTCAACATTGATTCTACCGACTAAAGCCAACACAAAATGACTAAAAGTCTCCAATAATAACAGCATTAACACCAACCAATTTAAGCGTACACGTGTTAGCTAAACCTGTGGCTTTTCAATTCAAAACTGTTACACTGGGCCTAATTGTGGTCAAACCAGAAGTCTTTTATACGATGGCAGTAGAACAAGCGACAGTTTCAGACAATCAAACATCTCCAACAATAGAGAAGCAAATTACTGTGGCAAATTACTGCGCCAAAGAAGAACTTGCTAACAGTATTAGTCATGGCCTCGGTGTCATTATAGGTATTGTTGGGCTTATCCTTTGCTTGCTAAAGGGCTATGACCACTTAAGCTTTGTGCAATTAAGTGGAGTTGTTATTTACTGCGCAAGTTTCATTCTGTTATTTCTATGCTCAACCTTGTATCACAGCGCCACATCACCACTTTTAAAGCATAAATTAAAAATTGCCGATCACTGTGCTATTTACCTTTTGATTGCAGGCACTTATACGCCTTTAATGCTTATCACGCTCACAAGTAGTGATGCAGATTGGGTGCTAATTGCTATCTGGTCACTCGCTATCGGTGGAGTATTATTTAAAACCCTGTTTATTGGTCGCTTTAAAGCGTTTAGCTTAATTCTGTACCTTGTTATGGGCTGGCTTTGTGTGACTGTGATGCAAGATTTAATTGCCAATATGTCAGATCTTGGCTTTAACTTACTCATAAGTGGTGGGTTATTTTATAGCTTAGGCGTGATATTTTACGTGGCTAAGAAGATCCCCTTTAATCATGCTATTTGGCATTTGTTTGTGTTAGCTGGGGCTGTTTGTCATTTCTTATGTATTTATCTGACAGTGATTTAATATCTATAAATGACGAGCAAACCTAAATATCTTCGTTACTCATAAAGTTTCATCTTTAATCATAAGGCGCTAACGGCGCCTTATTCATTGATAATCAATAATGACAATGAGCTTGTGATGAATTACTCGCAGAACTGTTGAAATTCAGCTTGTAAACATTGCGCAGGTACATCCATGTTCGCTTTCTTAAACAATTCGATAATGCACTCTAGCGTACATAACCCCCCTTCGATTTGGTTACGGCGCAAAGTAAACTCTGATGTAGCGGTTTCAGTTAATGAATAAGTTCGTGCTGTTTTCAAGTATGGGCTCTGGCGTAACATTTTACGTGCTTCTTGCCATGTAGCATCTAAGATTATCAAAGTCTCTGGAAGCGCTTTGACTTCTTTTGCTTGCCCACCTATAGCTTCTTGCCCATTGGTAGCATCATTAGGGAATAAAAGAGCGGTACCGGGCAGAGCTAATTTATCTAATAATGCCGGGGCCGGATTAACACGTGACCAAATAATTCGCTCACAATGCTCGCCTGCAAATTTAAGGGCAATATTACCTGTATTAGTTGGACGAGTGGCTTCGCGTTCATGGGTTAAAAGTATAACGTGCACAGCAGTGGCTCTTTAATCTGTAATATGTAAAACACGGTTGCAGTATATACCCAAAATGGGCCTAATGCAGACTAGTCTCAATGAAAGTCTCGAGAACGAATCGATAACTTATCCAGTTCATGGGATATGTCCTCAAGCTTGCCAGCTACAACATGAGTCACACCGGATTGTCTCTCTAAAATACCGCTCACTTTCATGATTTTTGACACTAAATACGCTTGGCGCTGAGCTCTTGCTGTAGCACTCCAAACAACAAGGTTTACATTACCAGTTTCATCTTCCAAGGTGATAAATGTCACCCCCGATGCAGTCCCAGGCCTTTGCCGACCAACCACCAGCCCTGCCACTGTCACGACTTGACCACTGCGACAATTATCAAGTTGTTCAGCGGTTAAGCAGTGACGCAAACAGGATTGATATGAGCTAGGCTTTGCTCTAAGCATTGCCATCGGGTGCTCACCTAATGTAACACCTGTATAAGCATAATCAGCTTGCATAGACTCAGCAGTTGTAGGTGCAGCTAACTGAGGCGTGACCTGATGCTTGTTAATCAAATCAGCTTTTATCCGTTTACTCTCTCCCTTGGTATACTTATTTAGTTGCTCGAGTTCATCGGCAGCAAACAGCGGTAAACTCTGCTGACAAGCCGACAGCTGCCAACGAACTTGGTGTCTATGCCCTGCAAGATTTACAAATGCGTTTGCACTCGCCAAGGTTTCAAGTTCATGGCGGGCAATTCCTAACTGATAGATCTGCTCAAGCTGATGAAACCCTTGCTCTGGTCTTAACTCTACAAGTCGAGCACACTCTTTTTGGTTGAGTCCTTTCACTAATCTAAAGCCCAACCGTAACTGCTGCACACCATTTTCATCAGACTCTAAACTGTGCTGCCACTGACTTTGATTGATGCAAACTGGTAGCACCTTTACACCGTGTCGTTTCACATCTTGAATTAACTGTGACGGGCTATAAAACCCCATAGGTTGACTATTAAGTAACGCACAGCAAAATACCGCCGGATAGTGGTATTTTAAATACGCTGAAACATAAGCAAGTAGCGCAAAGCTTGCAGAGTGTGACTCTGGGAAACCATATTCACCGAAACCTTTTATTTGCCGGTAAATTTGCTCGGCAAACTCTGTCGAATAACCACGGCTCTGCATGCCATTTAACAGTTTTGCTTCAAACTGTTGTAACTCTCCCGAACGTTTCCAGCTTGCCATCGCACGCCTTAATTGGTCGGCTTCGCCGCCAGAAAATCCCGCAGCCACCATAGCTAATTGAATCACTTGTTCCTGAAAAATCGGCACCCCCATAGTGCGTGATAAAACTGATTCAACCTCAGTACTTGGGTAACTCACCTTCTCTAACCCGTCTCGGCGCCTTAAGTAAGGGTGCACCATATCGCCTTGAATTGGACCCGGACGAACAATGGCAATTTGCACCACTAAATCGTAATAGCATTTAGGTTTGAGCCTTGGCAACATTGAGGTTTGCGCCCGCGACTCCACTTGAAACACGCCAATGCTATCCCCTTGTTGTAGCATTTGGTACACCTCAGCTTGCTCCCAGCAAATATCTGCCATTGAAAATGCTTGAGCTTGCTGTAATTGATTAGCGCTATCGCGAGTTTTAGATTGAGTAATTAACTGAAAACACTTTCGAATAGCAGTTAACATGCCTAAAGCCAACACATCGACTTTTAGCAGGCCTAAGCTTTCTAAATCGTCTTTATCCCACTGAATAACCGTTCTATCTGCCATTGCAGCATTCTCAACTGGCACCAACTCACTTAATGGTCCAGATGAAATAATAAATCCGCCCACATGCTGAGACAAATGCCGCGGAAAACCTAAGATCTCCTGCACCAAAGGCAATAAATACTGACCAATTCCCTCTTTTGGCACCAAGCCTTTAGCCTCTAACTGGCTTAGCCAATCAAACTCACTATCGCGCCTATCGACACTGTGCAGTATATGTTCAATGTGTTGTCTGTCTATACCTAAGGCTTTACCGACGTCGCCCATGGCACTTTTAAAGCGATAGCTGATCACCGTAGCGGCAAGTGCTGCACGTTCGCGGCCGTACTTACTATAAATATATTGGATGATCTCTTCGCGGCGCTCATGCTCAAAATCGACGTCAATATCTGGCGGTTCATTACGCTCTTTAGACACAAAGCGCTCAAACAACATATTGACTTTAGTTGGGTCAACTTCGGTGATCCCTAAGCAATAACACACAACTGAATTAGCCGCCGAGCCTCTGCCTTGATGTAAAATATTCTGTGATTTAGCAAACTGAACTATGTCGTAAATGGTTAAAAAGAAATACTCATACTGCATCTCTTTAATTAACAGCAGCTCTTTTAAATATTGCAGCTTAACCGATACAGGGATCTTGTGGTTAAAACGCCAATTCGCGCCCTTTTCAACTTCAACAGCTAAATATTCACTCGCAGTGACGTTGCTAGGAACAACTTCACTTGGATATTCGTATCTCAGTTCATCTAAACTGAAGTCACACTGCCGTGCTATCACTAAGCTGTTATCAATCCAAGCTTTAGGGTACCGCTTAGCAATCGCATTTAACGGTTTTAATGCCGTTTCTGTGTTTGCGAGTAACAACGCACCAGCTTGCTCTAATTGAGTGGCGTAGCGAATACAAGTCAGCACATCTTGCAGCTTTTGTCGCTGCTCACAATGCATACGCACATTACCTGCAGCTACGCATTCAATCTGTAAGTTATCCGCTAGTGATTGCCATAACTGCAGCTTTAATGCTTCACCAGCCAGTAAGCTTCGCTCCATTAATAAGTAACAACGCTCAGCAAATGCTGAAACTAATCCTTGAGCAATAGTCAAACACTGCGCTTGATATGCCTGCAACTGACTCGCTACTTGGACAGTTGATTCCAATGCTTGCCCAAGAGGCTGAGGCTGCCACAATAAAATACACTCATCTAATCCATTTAAAAGCTCAGTAAACTGCAGCTGATAAGCGCCCTTTTCTGCTCGGCGACGGGATGAGGTGATAAGCTGACTTATTTGCCCATAGCCTTTACGGTTTTTAGCCAAGAATACAAATACGCCTTCAGCTAGGCGAAACTCCGCGCCGACTAATAAACGGATTTGATGCTTTTTGGCCGCTTCATGGGCTTTGACTATGCCTGCAAACGAGCATTCATCAGTTATCGCGATTGCTTTGTAACCTAGCTTTGCCGCTTGCTCCACGAGCTCATGAGGATGAGAGGCTCCCCTTAAGAAGCTATAGTTTGAAATAGCGTGTAGCTCTGCATACATTAGCTAAACCATCCATGTAGATAGAAGCCCTCTTGCTCTTGGTAAACCCAGCACAGCCCACCATCAACATGGCTAGCAATGTAATAGTCTCGGCAATAGTAAGCTTGCTGCCACCAATGGGTTTGTAATCGCTCAGGTCCTTTCAATAATTCAAACTCTGTTCTAGCAATGACCTCAGGCTGAGCAAGTAGCCAAAAAGGCCTGCAAGCCCCAAACGACAAAGTATGTTCCTGCTGCCTAGTTTGTACCTTGCCAATACTGTTAAGTGTTGTACTCTGCCAACTATGCTCAGGTAAGTGCTCAGAGACTGACGCAATACCTTTAACTTTATCGCTGCCAAGCCGCGCTTGTAAGCTCGATAACAAGTAGCGGCCGGCATCGTTTTTCCCAGCTTTTGCATGAGTGAGTAAATGAGTTTGCCCTTGAGTAATTGGCGCAAATTTATTGGCATAAATACACAGTTCAACCACTGGCTGATATAAGGTTACGCGCTCAAGTTGCATACGGCATAAACTAAGCAGTTCGGCGCTTCTATGTTCAGCGAAGGGATAGTAAATTGTCAGCTCTAAAGGCGCTAACTCTCGGTCACGATAACCTAAACTTAAACTCAGTGTTTGCAGTGCCCATTGACGCTGCACTAAATAACTGGCGAGATCATCTAACATTCGCCTTAGCGGGAAGATGATTCCCAGCATAGACTCAACTTCATAGAGTAAGGTCAGTTTTTGCTGATAATGGCTAGCAGGCTCAAAATACTGCATTGGCTGGGGTAGCTTGCCACTGATCTTAGTCAGTAACTGTAATAAAGGTTTACCAAAGCGCTGACCAAGATCTTTTTCGGGTAATGCGGTTAACATAGATAGCGTATGCAAACCCATATTAACAAATGCCTCGGATAAATAGTTTGATACCGGTAAAGCCTTAATCGGCAGAGTATCTAGCAACAAACAATTATGTTCATGTTGTAAATAACGGTTTTGCAGATCCGCTTGCTGTTCAAGCTCTGATGCTTTTTCATTACTCTGATAACCTTGTTCAAGAAAAACCTTATGCAAGCTATCGGATAAGGAACTAAATATTGGTGCTTGCAGCGCTAAAAGCTGTGCTGCTAGTGGTGTTTCAGCAATCGCAAGCTGTACGTCTAGCCCTAGTGCTAAAGCCTTTTGCCCATATTGTTGAACCAGATTGTCAATGCCATCAAACACTAACCCCATGGAGCTAACTTCTAACACTAAGCAGTCATCAACAAACTCATTCACTGAGAACTTGCCTGCTTTTTTAACCAAGCTTTGGTTAAATACAGCACCGTCATTAGTCAGTTCCTGTTTGGCATATTGCGCGGCTAGCGAGCAATGCAGCGGCGCAACTCGGGCGCTAAACGCATAACTCCACTGACAGAGCCAGTCAGAAGCTTGTTGAGTCACATGAACGTCAAACTCTATCAGTACCACTTCAGCCAATAAGCTTTGCGCAGTGCTAATACTCATGCCACAGCGAATTCCTGATTGTGTTGCACTGTGATCACAGGCTAATACTTGTAATGACTTAGGCTCAAATAACACACAGCCATCAGTAGATTGCTGTTGATGTAAATACCTAAGATATTGAAATGCCCATTGAGGATAATAAGCTGCAAGCCATAACATATTGATTTTCTCGGCAGTTATTGTTCAGTTAGAACCCAATAAATTAAGGCGCTGCATGAGCAATGTTATCGACGATACTAAGCTTGAGTGTCTGTTCTATTGGCAGGTCTTTAACGATTGTTCTTCTTTGAGGAACACTAGCAACTAACGCTTCTGCTGATAGCTTATGCGTTAAATAGTCGGGCGTCCCAAGTAAGCTTTCTTTTAAATGGGGTGGCAGTAACGACAAACTAAATGCTTTACTCGGCCAACCGCCTCTGCGCTTAATAATATTAATGCAGCTATCGCCACAGCGTTCCACTGCCCTAATGGCATTAACATTATTAGCATTTACACTCTTTTTAGGCTGGGGCTGATCTTTAGCTTTAACTTGAGTTTGCTCTTTAAACTGTTTATTAGAATGAGCTTGCTCATTGGAAATCGCTTTAGTGTTCATTTGATTACGGCGGAAATACGAACGTTTAAGCGTTAAGCGTAAATTAACTGGATGCGCGTTATCAGCCAACTTGTTTGGTAAATATAATAGACACAATGCTTGGCCTTTTTCTGCGGCGAGCTGCAGTCGTCTCGACTCTGTAATAGATAAATAATCCAGCCACGCCAACACGAGAGGTACAGCGCCACTACTCAATGCCTGCTCTATGGACCATAACTGCTCTTTTCTGTCGCTGGTATCAATCCAAATTAAACGCTCAACCTCCACACCCTGTAATTCAAGCGCTTGAGGATTAGGAATATAAGGCGGCGCAACCAGCATGACTAATGACTCTACATGGTTTGTATCAGCTGCGCATGTCTTGCTAGCTTCAGAGTCCTGCTCTGAAGCAAACGTTTGCGATACAACACCTTTACCAATCAGTTGCTGTAATAAGGGTAATACTAGCGTTAACTCGCCTTGGCCGGGATTATCGTATAAACACTCACATACACCTTGTTTAGGCCAGCCATTATCAGCCAAGTGCTTATTGAGCAGCGAAAAGCCAGTGCAATAAGCCTCGCTCTGATGCTGCCATTGCTCACCTAACCAGAGATCTTGTCGCTCAAGTAAATTGGCTAGCGGCAGCTTTACTTTTAGCTCACTGCTTGAACGTTGATTAATTTGCTGCTGAGCAGCAATATTTGCCTCCTTTAATTCATCCGCAGTTAATGCTGTAGCGTAACTCATCATCATGCACCTAATTTCGTCGACCAGCTCTTCACCTCTCATCTCGCCATTTAGCATTCGTTTGCTTAAGGCTGAGCAAGCATATTCAACGGCCCAATAAATACTGTATAAAAACACAGTATAGTTATCTTTTATTAGATCGCAAGAGATCTTACCTGCAAAAAAAAGCGCTCCTCTTAGAGAGGAGCGCTTAAGTGCTTAATTTAGCGCCGCGTTATTACTGATTAGATAACGTGGCTAACTGAATGCTTACTTGTACTTTTTAACTTTCTTCAATGCGACTTGTTGCTTAAGCATAGAAAGATGATCGGTAAATACGATACCATTAAGATGGTCCATTTCATGTTGTAGAACGATCGCTAAGAATTCATCAGTATCAATTTCAAACGCTTTACCGTCACGATCTAATGCACTGACTTTAACCCCTTCATGGCGGTTTACTTTAGCGCGATAGCCAGGAATAGATAGGCAACCTTCTTCACCTTGATACTCACCACGAGACTCAACGATTTCAGGGTTAATCAACACCATTGGCTGATCACGCTCTTCAGATAAGTCGATAACTAAAATAGCATGCAAACTACCAACCTGAGTCGCTGCTAAACCGATACCGTCTTCGGTGTCATACATAGTTTCAATTAGATCGTCGATAAAGCCTTGTACTGACGCAATATCAGTTACTGGCACAGCTTTACGCTTTAAGCGCTCATCGGGGATCGTTAAGATGTCTAACACTGCCATATTCTTATCACACTAATGTTAACTAAAAAATTCGCGCTATTATGACCGAATCATCAATAAAGGCAATCTCGACTTATATTTAAAGTCAGCAATCCCTCTACTAGAGGGCTTATTAGCACAATAATTCACGAATTCCAGCCCTATAAACTCACCATTTCTGCCTACTAAAGCGTTTCTATTTTGCACAATTAGATCCACTTTTTATTAACATGTGATAGCATAAATCAAAATGTATAAAATATACGGAAAATAATATGACCTCTGCAGGACGCACTGCGCTGCCCCCTACATTCTTCGTTGCCAATACAATGGAGATCTTCGAACGCTTAGCCTGGTATGGTTTTTTCGCCCTATCATCTTTATATATGACCTCGCCACAAAACCAAGGTGGATTAGGTTTTTCAGAGCAAGAACGCGGGCTATTGCAAGGCATGATCCCCTTTTTTCTGTACTTATTTCCGGTATTAACGGGCGCCCTTGCTGATAGATATGGCTATCGAAAGATGTTCCTTGTCGCCTACGCGATTATGTGTCCGAGTTATTATCTTCTCGGCCAAGTCGATACCTTTATGGGATTTTTTGTCGCTTTTATGGGCGTTGCAGTTGGTGCAGCCTGCTTTAAGCCTGTCGTGACCGGCACTGTGGCACGCACGACTGATGACACTAACCGAGGCTTAGGCTTTGGCATATTCTACATGATGGTCAATATTGGTGGCTTCTTAGGTCCGTTCATTGCAGGTTATGTTAGAGCGATTAGCTGGGACTGGGTATTTATCATGTCTGCGTTTTGGATCGCGATTAACTTTATCCCTGCTTATTTCTTTTATAAAGAGCCGACGGATCAAAACCAGCAACAAGGCAAGCCTCTTAAAGCAGTATTTAAAGATATCCAAGAAGTTTTAGGCAACGCTCGCTTTGCGATTTTATTCTTCGGCACGTTAGTTATTTTGATGTCTTATGGTGCTAAATGGATAACGGGTGAAACCACATTAATCATTTATGCCATTTGGTTCGCGGCACATATTATTTGGGATAAACTGGCTTCGACTCATAAGCAAGCTCCTTGGTACGCCCAAAAGATCAGTCTAGGTAATAAACCCTTTGTGATTTACTTGCTGATTTTATCTGGCATGTGGATGGTGTATCAGCAAATCTTTATTACTCTACCTATTTATATACGTGACTTTGTTGATACCTCTGATCTGGTATTGATGCTTGCGCCTTACACTGATCTACTGCAATTTTTTGCACCTGTGGATATTAATTTATTGCAATCAGAACTCACTCGCTTAAGCAGTGAGGTAGCTAACGGCACACTCAATGCTAAACAAGCTTACTTTGAACTGGTGCACACTAAAGTCATGGTACCTACCACTGAAATAAGCCAAGCATTAACCGCTATAGCGCAAACCCCTGCTTTGGCTACTCAATATGCACAAACTTGGGCAAGCGAATATCGTCAAATTAACCCTGAATATTTAATCGGTCTCAACTTCTTATCAATAGTGGTGATGCAATTAATGATCAGCCGTTTTGTTGAACGCTTTCAAGCATTACCAGTTTTAGTGGGTGGCACTATTATTCTAGCTCTCGGCACAGCAATTGGTGGTGTGGCCCATGGCGCGATTATGGGGGGAGCGATGGTGCTTACTTCTATTCTCGTTTTTTCAATTGGTGAAATGGTGGCTTCACCAAAAAGCCAAGAGTATGTGGCAAGCTTTGCGCCTAATGACAAAAAAGCTATGTTTATGGGCTATTATTTTGTCTCTTCAGCGATTGGATTTTTACTCGCTGGACCACTATCTGGCTATTTATATTCAGAAGTGGCTAAAGGCGCAGATAGACCAGATTTGATGTGGTACATCATTGGCGCACTGGGATTATTAACAGCACTTGGCTTAGTGCTGTTCCATAAATTTGGTACAACGCCGCAAGCAGTGGTTAGCTCCCCTACACTAGCGCAAGTTAATTAGTCTATCACGACACTTATTTTGTAAGCTCTGCACAATAAAAAGCCCATATTAGTATCGCTACCAATATGGGCTTATCTGTTATGAACTAAGCTAATTTAGAACTGTGAGCGAATAGCAAATACCCATTGAGTATCTTCGCTTTCAATTTGCTCTAATTTTTCCCAATCATACTGGTAACGAATAACCCAAGACCACTGTGGGTTAATTTGATAGCCAAGTGCCAACCAACTTCTAGCGTCATAACGCTCAACACCATCAATGCCAGCGTTACCTTGAACATAAAGCTCACTATACCAATGCTCAGTCATCGGCTTTAATATCGTCATGCTTGCATTGGCAGCCGTGCTGTCTTTATAAGATTTAACAGCAAGATGATTCACTGCGACTTCGGTAAAGACCTGCGTTGATAGCCAGCCTTGGTGCTCCGTCATTAAACCCATTTGATATTGGTAATGGTTAGCTTTACCTTGAGGGGTATCTGTTTTACCGTGATCGACTGAAGCTCTAAAGTTAACTTCACTTGTTGAATACAGGTAACCTAAGTGCCATTTATCGCCATCGAAATTGCTATTAGCTGAAAACTTTTGATGGCTCGTTGCAAAACTACCACCGAGTTTAAAGGTATCGTCGTCAAAACCAATATAGAGTGAAGTATTGAGATTTAAGGGGTCAGCGATATGACGAAAATCATTCGCCAAAACAGGCGCTGATACCACTGAGAGTAATAACAAAGACCCTATAAAAGGACGTAAAGCCTTTACTGACATTATATATACCGTCAAAAAAGCGCTATTATTACTTTAGCGCTAACTATCAGCAAGAGCTTTTACTTTATATTACAAGCGCATAACTCAGAAAGAACATTAGCCCAAGCAGTTAACAGCTGCAACGTGAAGTTAGCGTGTATTGAACACTAAACCACTGGTTTGTTGATCTCATCACCATTAAAATTTAACGTAATGCTTAAGAGATAAAATTTATGCATCAAGTCAGTAAACCTTCACCAATGACGCAAATATGGCATATTGTGTCTATGATCCCTAAAGGTAAAGTGTGTTCATACGGTAAAGTCGCGGACTTAGCTGGTCTCCCAGGGCGGGCTCGCTATGTATCAAAAGCGCTAAAGTCAGCTCCCTCTGAACTTGGACTGCCTTGGCACAGAGTCATTAATAGTCAAGGAAGAATCTCTTTTGCTGAACATAGTGAGGGGTTTATAGAGCAGATGCAGCGACTACGAAGCGAAGAGGTCATCGTTAATCGCGGAAAAGTTAAATTATCTGAGTATGAATGGCATCCCGATATGGCAACATTGGTGCTATCAATGCCATTTTAATGTTTTACCTAAACAAACAGATGCAATCGAAAATACTTATTTAATCCACAGCATTATCAAAGGAGCCGCCTTTGTTTAAACACTTCCCTATATTAGCTGCTGTCAGCTTATTAATTACAAGCCATACAACGCTTGCAGCGCCAACGGCACTGACGCCACATACTGCAGAGTATGAAGTCTATTACGGCAGTATTGAGTTAGGTCGCGCCCGCTATATTCTTGAAGCTCCTGAAGGCAACTTGTTTAAATACCGCTTTGACAGTGATGTCGGTTTATTGATGCTCTCTGATCAGCGCCATATTCGCAGTGAGTTTACACTCGAAGGCACGGATCACCTTGTTCCAATGCGTTACTCTGTTGAGCGAACAGGCACAGGGCCAGGTTTTCGGGAACAAGCCGCCTTTGCTAAAGGGCAAAATGTAGTGCATAGCCGCTATAAAGGAGAACGAGCTAAATTCCCTTACGATACCGAACTCTTTGACCCATTAATGGTGCAATTGCAATTTAGGCTGGATATGCAAGCCGATAAAGAAACACTGCACTACAGCATGGTAAAAGAAGGTGAAGTCGACGATTATGCGTTTAAAATTGTCGGTAAAGAACGGGTAAATATTGACAGTGGTAGTTACCAAACCATTAAGTTTGAAGTGATTAGGGACAGTAAAAAGCGTCAAACATTTTTTTGGATGGCACCAGATTTAGGCTATCTACCAATACGTCTATCGCATTTTGAAAAAGGCAGTAAACAACTCGATATAAAGCTACTTAACTACCGGTTTGAGCCACAAAATAACACAGAACAAGCACTCGTAAATGAGCCTGCTAAAAACACACAAGGTTAAATAAGACAAAATGACAAAACAATGAGTCCAGGGTAGCTGCTCATGTAGCAGTGTAAACTGGGGGATGGGTAAAATTAAGTGATGTCACTTTTTGCCGCTGCTCAATGTGTCGCCCTACACTTAGCGGACTAAGTATAGATGTCAGTTTTATTTGGCTAATATTAGAAACAATCACAAGCGCTCCTAGAGTGTGACCAGAGGCTCATATGTCGGTGCAGCACCACCGATGAGCTAACACAATTTGCAGGCTTCCCGTCAGCAGACTCTGCATTTTGGGTCATTTCGATTAACAGCAATTAGAATCGGATCTTTTAACATCAAAGCTAAATATAAAAAAGCTCGCCAAATAGACTATGACGAGATTTTTATTGATAAGCTTCTAATAAAGCTAACTCAATCACGAGCTAACTAGCTCACCTTTTTTAAACAACTTCCACTCTCCTGGGCTAAGCACATTCCATTGCTCATTTTTAGTCAAAGGGCGAGTTGCAATTACGGTAACCACATCATTAGGTGTGGTTTCTTTATCAAAATCAATCACCACATCGGTATCAATCAATTTTGCTTTGCCAAACGGTGCGCGGCGCGTGATATAGCATAGGTTATTACTGCAATAACTCATTAAATGCTCACCATCACTTAATATCATATTAAACACACCTAAAGCGCGAATTTCATCAGCCAACGTTGAAATGTAATGATATACGGCGACACGATCATCTGGCTCTTTATCACCGAATTTTTCGACAACTTTGTCCATGATCCAACAAAACGCCATTTCACTGTCTGTATCCCCCACAGCGGTAAAGCGTTTGGCAATAAACTTATCCTCATAATCACTTAATTGACCGTTGTGTGCATAGGTCCAGTATTGGCCCCACAACTCACGAGTAAACGGGTGAGTATTTTCAAGTGACACACAGCCTCGGTTTGCTTGACGGATATGACTGACCACTACTTCGCTTTTTATCGGATAGGATTTTATAAGCTGCGCAACATGGGATTCACTGCTCGGGCGCGCATCTTTAAAGGTTCGATTGCCCTTGCCTTCATAAAAAGTAATGCCCCAGCCATCAACATGCGGCCCGGTAACCCCGCCTCTTTCAGCTAGTCCGGTAAAGCTAAATACAATATCAGTCGGAACATTGGCACTCATGGCCAGTAACTCGCACATTAATCTTAATCCCGTTCTATCTACTACTTAATATCTATCATTCTAACCACTTGATCAGCTTTGTGGAATCATAAAGCGTTGCAATTAATTTAAACATTTGTTTGAAAAAGGCTTGTATAAAAATTCACTAAGGTTTAATTTTATGAGACACAGGTCTGACCACGCACTATAATTGTGAGGTAGCACCAAAACAAGTGCCTTTAGGTCAACTTTAGGTCACGCACACAAGGAGAATAACAGTGACGACCCTACTTTGGATTCTGGCAATGATTGTGGCGATAGGTGCTTTTGCTTATCTCAGAGTCTCTCTGCTTACCGCCACCCTAGGCACCGCTATTGTATTAGCAATAGGTACAGGTATCGGCAATGCAAGTGCAATACTTTGGCTAGTTTTTCTAGCTATTGCTCTGCCCCTTAATGTCAGCTCCTTTAGACAAAATATGATCACGCGACCATTGCTTAAAGTGTATCGCGGGATCATGCCTGAAATGTCTTCTACTGAAAAAGAAGCGATTGAAGCAGGAACAACTTGGTGGGAAGCAGACCTATTTGCAGGCAAGCCAGACTGGAATAAACTCCACAACTACCCTAAGGCGACATTAAGTGCTGAAGAACAAGCATTTCTTGACGGTCCGGTAGAAGAAGTTTGCCGCATGTTAAACCAACATCAGGTTTCTCATGAATTAGGTGATTTACCTGAAGAAATTTGGCAATACTTAAAAGACCATGGCTTCTTTGCGATGATCATTAAAAAGAAATACGGCGGTTTAGAATATTCAGCTTATGCCCAGTCTCGTGTACTGCAAAAGCTTGCAGGTTTAAGCAGCGAATTAGCATCAACGGTTGGTGTACCTAACTCTTTAGGCCCAGGTGAACTACTACAGCATTACGGTACTAAAGCTCAGCAAGACCATTATCTCCCCCGCCTAGCGCAAGGATTAGAAGTGCCTTGTTTTGCCTTAACTAGCCCAGAAGCAGGCAGTGATGCAGGCGCAATTCCTGATTTCGGTATTGTGTGTAAAGGCGAATGGGAAGGTGAAGAAGTTCTAGGGATGAAGCTCACTTGGAACAAACGTTACATTACCCTTGCCCCTGTAGCGACTGTTCTTGGCCTTGCATTTAAACTTCGCGACCCAGACCAATTACTGGGTAATCAAGAAGACTTAGGCATTACTTGCGCCCTTATTCCGACTGATATTGAAGGTGTGGAAACAGGTCGCCGTCACTTCCCACTTAACTGTATGTTCCAAAATGGCCCTACCCGCGGTAATGATGTCTTTGTACCACTAAGCTTTATTATTGGCGGCGCCGAAATGGCCGGCCAAGGCTGGAGAATGCTCGTAGAATGTTTATCCGTTGGCCGTGGTATTACTCTGCCATCAAACTCTGCTGGCGGCATTAAAACTGCAGCACTCGCAACCGGCGCCTACGCCCGTATTCGTCGTCAGTTCAAGCTGCCTATCGGTAAACTTGAAGGTATTGAAGAGCCAATGGCACGCATTGGTGGTAACGCTTACCTAATGGATGCGGTAACCTCACTAACGACAACCGGTATTGACCTTGGCGAAAAGCCATCGGTGATTTCAGCCATCGTCAAATATCACCTCACCGACAGAATGCAAAAATGCGTTATCGATGCCATGGATATTCACGGCGGTAAAGGTGTGTGCTTAGGCCCAAATAACTATCTTGGTCGTGGTTATCAGGCAGCACCTATCGCGATTACTGTTGAGGGCGCCAACATTCTTACCCGTTCAATGATTATTTATGGTCAAGGTGCAATTCGCTGCCATCCATATGTATTAGCAGAAATGGAGTCGGCGTTTGACCCAGATGCAAACAAAGGCTTACGTGACTTTGATGCAGCTATTTTTGGCCACATTGGATTTACCACCAGCAACCTAGTACGTAGTTTCTGGATGGGCTTAACTTCAAGCCGTTTCTCTAACGCGCCGTATTCAGATAAAACTAAACGCTACTATCAGCAAATGAACCGCTTTAGTGCAAACTTAGCGTTATTGTCTGACTTAGCTATGGCAACTCTTGGTGGTAACTTGAAGCGTAAAGAGCGTATTTCAGCGCGTCTTGGTGACCTACTGAGCCAGTTGTATCTGGCATCTGCGACACTTAAGCGCTACGAAGATGAAGGTCGTTTAACTGAAGATTTACCACTGGTGCAATGGGCAGTTGAAGACTCACTGTACAAACTACAATCTTCGCTAGATGAGTTACTCGATAACTTCCCTATGGGTCTGGGTATTGGGCTACGTGCAGTGATCTTCCCATTTGGTCGTCCACTTAAGCGCCCCAGTGACATACTTGATCACAAGGTTGCTAAGATCATGCAAACACCTTGTGCCAGCCGTGACCGTTTAGGCAAAGGTCAGTTCTGGACTGCAAGCGAACATAACGCTGTAGGTATTCAAGAAGAAACATTCAAAGATATCTTAGCGTCAGAGCCGATCTACGACAAAGTCTGTAAAGCTGCTGGCAAACGTCTGCCCTTTATGTGGCTTGATAAAGTTGCAGCAGAAGGCAAAGCACTTGGTGTATTGAGCGAGTCTGAAATCGCCCTGCTTGAGCGCGCTGAGATTGGTCGAATGAAGTCAATTAATGTTGATGACTTTGACCCTGAAGAACTAAAAGCACGTACTCTTGAATACGCAAAGCAGGTGCAAGCCGCATAATTGCGAAACAGAGCGCATAGAAAAGGCTTAAGTATTAACTTAAGCCTTTTTTTATACCATTGACTCAAAAGGCTAAGTGCTAAATCAAAACACTAAGCAGCCAATTCAATAGCTTGCTCACGCAGATAGTCCATGCCCGCTAAGAATCCACTAAACATTTTTAACGCAATAAATTGCCCCGCCTCTGTCGTAAAATAACTATCACTTCGCTTAATGAGTGCACCAGAAGCTAATAAATATGCTAACTCAACAGGGAAAGCTTGCCACAAGCTCATACCGGTATGGGCTTTAAACAGATCATTATCTAAATGACCTTTGCCCATCATAATCATTAAATGGTGTTGATTTATCGACTTTACGCTTAGCAATTTATGATGGCTTGTCCCCACGCCACCGTGATTAATTAATTGAATATACTTATCGATATTAAAGCTTGAAACCTGGAATTGCTCACCAAAACGACCAAATGCGCCAGAGCCTACACCAAAGCAGTTTTCGCCATCTAATACATATTTATTCTCGACGGCTTGACCAAAGTTACGGCTATAGGTCCAAGGGAACTCCATTATATAGCGATCTGACATTACCTGCTTAACCGCCAGAAATTGGGGAAATAGCTCTTTAGCTTCGCCCACTAAACATTGAGACTTTTTGCGACTCTTACCTATCCCGATAGTCAACGGGTATGTAGTTATTTGATCAGGCTCCAATTGGATCATCCGCTTAATATCGCTCACCACACTATCTGGAGTCTGGCCTTTGAACCCGTACATTAAGTCCACATTAACCGTAGGAAATAGTTCAATTCCGCGCTTAATATCTATTGCTTGTTCATCGCCAGATCCAAATTTTTCAAAGCGACCACTGGCTTTTAATATTCTATCGTCAAAGCTCTGTAGTCCAATAGACATACGATCTACTAAGCCGTTAAGTATTTCAGGATTACCAGTCCTAAAGTAACTTGGATCGGTTTCGCAAGAGACCTCCCTAACTGTCGTTAAGCTTTTAATTAGCTCGATAGTTTTAACTAATTCATCTTCTAATATTGTCGTTGTACCACCGCCAATATATACCCGGTTAAACCGCAGCCCTCCTTCTATCACACGGCGTATTTCTTTTCGCAATGCTTGAAAATATTCAAGGGCTTTCTCTTGATTGTATTTAATTTTGTGAAACGAGCAGAAACGGCAAAGAGTATGGCAAAAAGGAATGTGAATATAGAGGGTTTCGATATGCTGCTCTAGGGTAAAACCTACTGATGACGTTAAGATCGGCAGCGCTTTCGCATCCGCTAAGCTTAGCGATTGTGTAATCGTACGCTGCATAACAAAATCAAGGCTTTGTGTTGCTAAACTTAAACGTAAATCGGTAAATGACATAACTCACCTTGTGATGATGAATTTACCTGAGCCCAGGTAAGTAAGTATCTAATACCTTACTCTTTGATTATATTAAAAAGTGTGTTGTATGGCTGATGTTTAGTTATCCACTTATCCTCTTATACTAAGTCTGTCACAGAACAACGTATTGATCTCAAAACTTATAAACAATACCAGATGCAAATGCTCTCAGTTTTGAGTTTACTTGTTAGTTAAAGTGGTTGATATCGCAATATAGTTTAAAATTAATACCTATCAGCGATATGCATATATTTGCTCTCAAGGAAATTGTTGCACCATGAAAAAACATACTGTAAAGCTTGGCTTTATTGCCGCAGCACTGATGAACCTCGGCGGTGTATTAATCTTTTCTCGATTTTTCAGTAACTCAATCATTAATCAAGCCGACCCAGTTGTAATGTCAAACTTTGGTTTATTGATGATTTGCGTATGGGGACTTGTTTTTTTGGCTGCAGCATTTATTGAGTCCAATGTGAAATGGCTAGCTGCCGCGTTTACTGTTGAAAAATTGATTTATGTGGTGTCTTGGTGCCGCTGGCTATTTAATAATGACTTAACAAGTGTTTATGAAAAAGACCTATTTGCCGGTATTTTTTACAGCATCTATGGGGTAAACGATTTGATATTTATGATTTTTTTCGCAATGATATTTTTTAGCCAACGCGAAGCTAATCACACAAAAAACTAACGCAGCAAGTAATACTCGATGGCTGTCAAAACTCATCAGATTATTACGTACGCTGCGCTATTTGTTTACCTGCTAATTTTTTTCAATAAATTCAATATCTTTACTATTTCTATGATTAGGCTCATTCTCACTAACGATATCTTGTTTTACAGCGTCTGCGGGGATCAGACTAATCAGCTCAACTCCCGAGAGTAGCTCAAGCTCTGCAGCACTTATTAACCTTACTTTACCGTCTTGCAAATAAATAAGTGGGATCGCGCTTTGGCCATATTGCTCCATAAACATGGTGAAATTAAAGCTATCTGTGAGGCGTGTACTTTTAATACCAGCCCCTTTCGCCATTAAGCTTGCCAGTTTTGAGTAAGAAACACCTTCCCCAAATAAACATAACCGCTTTAAATATGACTCAGATAGCTGATGCCTTGCACTCGATGCTTCACCATTATTGAGACCAAATACTTTTTCTTCGCCAAATACATCTTGAAAATAAAAACTAACTAATGGATTTAGCTGTCTATACGGAGACACGACTAATACTCGTCCGATCCCCGCCATGTTCATATGGTTTTCAGCATGCTCTGACGCTGGATTACCAAAATATACCGGAATATTGTCCATACGAGCCTGCCGTATGTTGTCCCAGTTATTGTCTGCAAGTAATACGGTAACGCCTTTCGATTGTAATGTTTTAGCCAAAGCACGTGAAAAACTCGAGGCACCGAACATTAGTAAACCTTGAGAAGAATCAGCCGTAACACCAAGTATTTTCGCCCATTTTCCCGCCGTGAGACTTTGAATAACAACGGTACCGATAATAATGAGAAACACCAAGGGCACAATCATTTCGGCGCCTTTAATACCAATGGCTTCAAGTTTAATCGCAAACAAAGACGAGACAGCTGCGGCAACAATACCGCGTGGTGCAACCCAGCTTAAAAACCATTTATCACCGCTAGATAAAGACGTCCCTACACCACAACACCAAATACTTAACGGTCTTGCAATAAACATTACCACTGCAAGTAATGCTAAACCTCCCCAACCCAGACTTAGCAATGCATCTGCATTCAAGCGAGCTGCCAATAGAATAAATAACGCCGAAATAAGCAGAACCGTAAGTGTTTCTTTAAACTCTAGAATATCGGCAATATCTACGCCCTTCATATTTGCGAGCCATATTCCCATCACTGTTACTGACAATAGCCCTGCTTCTTCTTGTAACAAGTTCGAGCCAACAAAAACTGCTAACATTAAAGTCAGCACAGCCGTATTGCGTAAGTAATGAGGCAACAGATTATTGCGTAAAACAAGGCCGACTAAATACCCACTAGCCACACCAAAGCCAAGCCCTACCGCGAGCATGGCACTTAATGCATGTAACACATGTGTCGTCGGATCGGCAGCGACTGCAATATATTCAAACACTAAAACAGCGAGTAAAGCCCCAATTGGATCAATGACGATCCCCTCCCAGCGCAATATGCTCGCAAGTTCTGTCTTGGGCCGCACGCTTCGGAGCATTGGCACGATAACCGTAGGCCCTGTAACGACAACCAGTGCACCAAACAACAATGCCATTGACCATTCAAAGTCGAGGAGGTAGAAGGTGCCAACGGTAATACAAGCCCATGTAATCACGGTGCCTAAAGTCACTAGCCGAGTAACCATAGCACCGTGTTCTTGGATCTCTTTGAAGTTTAGGGTTAATGCCCCCTCAAATAAAATAACGGCAACACCCAGAGAAATAATAGGAAAAAGTAAATCGCCAAAAATAACATCTGGCTGTAAAAAACCTAAGCCTGGACCTAATAATAGGCCACAAAGTAATAGCGGTAAGATGGCAGGCAGTCGTAATTTCCAACCTATCCACTGACAAAACAGTGATAAAACACCTAGCAAAGCAAGCATCGCAGTGATCTGCTCCAGCATAGCCTATTTCCTTATCTGAACGTTTCAAGTGAAACGATGTTTGTTAAAACATGCTGTTGAGTGTAAAAACTATAGTCAAACCTGAGTAAAATACGATAACACCAAGAAAAGTAAATCAAAATTATCGTTAAATATTCTAGATGAGTAAGATTAAAGCTAACCAGGATTATACTTAAGGGTTAATTTAGAGAGCTGCAACTGCGTTAGTAAACATTCAATGACGGACTCGAGCCGTTAAGCAATAAGTCATCATTTAAGCAGAGAAAAATCGGTAAGAGAAATTAGGAGTGAAAAGTGAACAATACCTGCGAATTATCGATTGCTGATTTAAATCCTATTTGCAGAGCTAATGTGTCACGATATTAATGGAGTGATGCTAAATGAATTTTTCAATGTAAATTACAGATAATTCTACTTGTTCCGTTAAACTTGGTTATCAGCTCCTCAAGAACATCAATCTAGTAACGAAAAAAGCCTTCACATTTGTGAAGGCTTTTTCCTTTATGTTGGCGGAGCGGACGGGACTCGAACCCGCGACCCCCGGCGTGACAGGCCGGTATTCTAACCAACTGAACTACCGCTCCTAAACTTTTAAGAAATCAGTGTTTCGATTTCTAAAGTCATTGTTATGTCACTAACATGACTTATTACTAACTAATAATTAGTTAGCTCTACTAAATTGGCGGAGCGGACGGGACTCGAACCCGCGACCCCCGGCGTGACAGGCCGGTATTCTAACCAACTGAACTACCGCTCCAAAACTTTTAGAAATCCTGTTTGGACCTCCAGCTACTTGTTATGTCACTAACAAATAACTAAAATTTAGCACTTGATTGGCGGAGCGGACGGGACTCGAACCCGCGACCCCCGGCGTGACAGGCCGGTATTCTAACCAACTGAACTACCGCTCCACATCAAGTGCGGTGAATAATACGTAGAGAGAGGTAGTCCGTCAATAATTTTTTATAAGATTTTTACTGACTAGTCGAAAAACGAACAATCCGATTTAAAGTTAAACATTTACCACTCTAAAATGAGGTTTTAAACAGCTTTGGTTTCAAGCAGCTAAGGAGCATTTTCGACAGTGTTTGCTACGTTTTCATTTTCAAACGTCTATATATTCATTAAATGACGCTTTTTTCATACTTTATCCTGATGCCTTTTTAACGCTATGATTTACTAGAAAAGCTTTCGTCATTTGCCTCAGGCATTGTCAAATCAATTTGATCAAGCTCAAGTAACATTTTCTCTCGGCGAACTTCTTTTTCTAAGCGCTCTTCTGTGGCTGCTAACGCCTTTTTAAGGTTACTGCGTTTACGCATAATGAGTAGCACTAATACACCCAACAATATCAATGCGCCATTTATCGAAGCAATTAACACAATAGCTTTATCTTTTGCCTGCTGTTCTTGCACTCTAGCAACGGCGTCAGCTTTAGCAGCTAACTCTTCTTTACTTGGTGGTGGTTCCGGAGGCCTTACCAAATTAAAAAATAGTTCAGGCAAACTTAGGTATATTTCGCGGCTATTAACAGTCGTAGTTACAGCATTAATTTTGATGTTATAACTGCCAAAGTCTATCACTTTAGGTAAAGCAATCTTTGTTTGCGCTTGATTGAAATCAGTCAGCTGTACGGGAACTCTTTTACCGGTTGGTCCTAAGATTTCCAAATCAAGGTGGGTCTGTTCAAGTTTGATAACTTGTTCATCAAGGCTAATATTTAGCGTCCAAATACCGCTATTTGGATCATCTGGAGTTAACAGCTCAATGTCGATAGGACGTTTAGAGAGTCTAAAAGCTTGATTGTATTCACGGTCAAGCACTGCATTCTTTGCTCTTACTTGCAGCGTATAATCGCCCCAAGGTTGCTCTAGGTCTAAGTCACTGGTAAAAACCCCATCATCAGGACGTTCATCGAGTTCTTCACCATTATCTCGGTAAGCGCCGACGATAAAAGTACCTGCAACATAATTTTCATCAGCGGGATTATTCTCACTAATAAAACGTGCAGTCCAGTTCATCATAAAATCTAAGCCTGGTAAGCGAACTTTCTCTTCGTCGCCAAGTAACCTTGCGGTTACTTTTACTCGCTCACCTTGAAACAAAGGTTGCGGGAGGGGGTCAACATCAATCGATAAAGTAGACACTTTATCGATAACTGAGCCATCAACAACTTGGCCAATTAACTGCCAAGGGCCTGGCATAGGCTTTTTTATGGTGATCATGTCACCAGTCAACCCTTCCATCCAGCTCACGCTATCATCTGGGAAGCGGTTTACATACCATTTACTACCGTCAGGGCGAACGATAATAACCGGCGCACTACCATACTCTCTATGAATAAGTAACGTCATCGAGTCGACCATATGATCGACTCTGAAGCGGTTTTTTAATTCTGAAGCATTTTTAGATAACAGTACGTCAGCTATCGCAACACTGCTAAATAAAAAATAGCTAATAAAAAAAACAACAAAAAAGTTAACTCTTCTAGTCATAGAGAGGCTCATAAAATGAGGATTATCCGCGCCAGAGGCATTGTCCTGATTTAGCGACTAAATCTAATCGCTCTTCATGTCTTATCAGTTCATCGGCCGTTGCAGCGATCACTTTAAGTTTTGTTCTCTCTGAGCTTAAACGATTTATCCCGCCGCCCTCTTGGCCTGCCTTTTCACTTGAAAGATTAAATTTAGTCTGACCACCTGTCATCAACAGATATACGTCAGCCAAAATCTCAGCATCGAGTAATGCACCGTGGAGATCACGAGCGGAGTTATCAATGCCGTAACGCTTACATAAGGCATCTAGGTTATTCTTTTGACCTGGGTGCAAGAACTTGGCGATTTCCAGCGAATCAAGCACTTGGCAAATATCAGCTGTTTTCGGCCCTAAAGGCTGCAACATCGAAAATTCATGGTCCATAAAGCTAACGTCGAAGTTCGCGTTATGTGCCACAATTTCTGCGCCATCAATAAACTCTATAAAACTCTGCGCAACTTGATGAAACTTAGGTTTATCTGCAACAAATTCGTTAGTGATACCGTGAACCGCAATCGCTTCTTCATCAATCGGTTGTTGCGGATTGATATACTCATGATAATGGCGACCAGTCAGACGACGGTTAATAACTTCAACACAACCAATTTCAATAATTCTGTGGCCTAAATAAATTGGACCGCTCGATTGGTTCATACCAGTGGTTTCGGTATCGAGAATAATTTGTCGCTTCGCGCTTGAAACAATATTCATATGAATTTTTACATTTCTCAGTTAAATTTTTTGGGTATACTCGCCCAGCAATTATAGCTATGGTAGCAACTTGATGACTGGACTGAAACAGATCTCTATCTATACCGACGGTTCTTGCCTCGGAAATCCTGGCCCCGGCGGTTATGGCATCGTTTTAAAGTATAAAAAGCAAACAAAAGAGCTAGCAGATGGCTTTACGTTAACCACTAACAACCGCATGGAGTTACTCGCGCCTATTATTGCTCTCGAAGTGCTAAAAGTCCCGTGCCAAGTGATCCTGACTAGTGATAGCCAATATATGCGCCAAGGGATCACGCAATGGATCCACGGCTGGAAACGTAAAGGCTGGATCACATCGGCCAATCAACCGGTAAAAAATGTCGATTTGTGGCAACGCTTAGACGCTGTTTCACAGCGACACCAGATAGACTGGCGCTGGGTCAAAGGCCACGCCGGCCATACAGAAAACGAGCGTTGTGACGAACTTGCTCGTCAAGCTGCTGAAGCTAAACCATCACAAGAAGATAGCGGTTATATTAGCCAACAAAGTTAACCATCAGTGTTAAGAAACATTTGATTAAACTTTATAAACTCTAGGCCTATCGGCGTGAAGTTACGGCTTTTATGGTGTATTCGATAAAACTTACGTTCTAACGATAACCCTTCCACATGAATAACAGCTAATTCTTTTCGAATTAGCTCTTTTTCAAGCGTCAATTCAGATAAGACGCCCAGACCTGCGCCCTGCTTTACCGCTTGTTTTATCGCATCAGGAGTTGAGAAGCGAAATTTTTCTTGTGGTTGCATATCGAGTGCATTAGCTGCATTAACAAAATAATCGCGTGTACCAGAACCTTCTTCTCGCATCACCCACGGCATATTTCGAAGTTCAGTTGGCGTCACGGTTTTACCCGCTAGCGGGTTTGCTGGATGACAAAACACCAATAACTTATCTTTATGCCAGGCTTCAGTTGCAATACGGCTATCAAGACATTGTCCTTCAATAAAGCCCATTTCGCTTCTAAATTCGAGAACCGAATTAATCACAGCTTGGCTATTATCAATATCAACATTGACAAGCGTATTAGTGTGTTGCTGACAAAATGCAACGGCACTTCTTGCTAACAGATAATTACCAATT
The DNA here is from genome assembly GCF_041471165.1 of Shewanella sp. 10N.261.52.F9. Taxonomy (NCBI): domain Bacteria; kingdom Pseudomonadati; phylum Pseudomonadota; class Gammaproteobacteria; order Alteromonadales; family Shewanellaceae; genus Shewanella; species Shewanella sp. 10N.261.52.F9. The sequence goes on along the minus strand of NZ_JBFRNX010000024.1, from coordinate 123,674 downwards.
GTTGAGCTAGCACTTACGTTAAGTGTTCCGCCAAGCTCAGCCCCAGCATGAGAAAAAGTATGTTCAATTTGTTCAATTTTTTGCAGTGCCTCTGTTGCTAATGGCAACAGTAAGCTCCCTTGAGAATTTAAGCGTAGTCGATTACCGATACGTTCAAATAATCGAGTATCAAGCTGTTTTTCTAGCTCTGACAATGCCATTGATGCAGCCGGAGATGACAAATTAACCATTTCAGCAGCTTTTGCAACTTGTCCACTGCGAGCCACGGCTTCAAAAATGGCGAGTTGTTTTAGTGTAATGCGCATCAAATCTCTTACTTAGTCATTTACTGATTAATATTATCTATCAAATACAGTCGTTGATATGCAATTGTATGGCAATTAACGTTAATTTGATGATTTAGACGCATGTCCCGTACGACCAGCACTTGGGGCTGTCGACCAATTAGGTTGTTTTACTTTGCGTTTGGCTTGGATCGGCGTTAACGGACTTTCTAGCTTTTTTGCTACCAGCACATAAATACTACCACTACTTGGTAACCACGACTTAAGCGCATGAGACCAGATATTGTGTGGTTTCACTTCACTGAGCAGATGGTGATGTAACAAACGCTCGTCTGCTACAACTTGATATCCAAGCAGGCCTAACCAATCTTTAACTCTCGAAGGGGTAAAGAAACGACCATTCCACGGGATTTCTCGCTGATATTTTGGCAGTACTTGCCCCAAAAACATCGGACTTAAGGGGTTAAAGCCACTAATTATTAGGTGTCCGCCCGATACCAGCACACGATCCACTTCTCTAAGCAATCGATAAGGGTCGGATTCGAACTCTAAGATAAAGTTCATTACCACGGCATCAACACTGACATTTTGAATCGGTAACTGACTAAAGTCACCTTTGATACAAGCTTCTGATTCATCAAATAACGAGTATTGTCGACTAATTCCTACATTGGTTTTCGCCATTTTATGGCTAAGCGGTCCGAGATTTAGCATGTAGTAACCAAAAATTCTTGGCCACCATAAAGACAACGCCTCTTCAACGCTTTCACGAATAACGGGGCCATTAGGAAGCTCTGACCAATGATAAGGTTTTAGCGGTAATTCAGACTGTGACAAATCAATCTCCAAAATCACTGATATGCTACTTTAATAACGAAAGGCATATACAAGCAATAGATTTGGTCAGTAAACTTGTTAAAGCGCGCAAATAATATAAGTCGCGCAGTTAATTTCTAACATAGAGAGTATCGATATGCTGCACATCACTCCATTACCTGCGTTTACCGACAATTATATCTGGGCGTTTCAAACTGAGCAAAGTTCGGGCGTGTATGTTGTTGACCCCGGTGACGCTCAGGTGGTTATTAACTATTTAACTGAGCAACAGCTACCGCTTCTAGGTATTTTGATCACCCACCACCATGAGGACCATACCGGCGGAATTAAGCAGCTTATTAACCGATATGGTGACAAGATTAACGTTTACGGCCCTCAAGCAGAAAACATCTCTGGAGTAAACCATCCAATATCAACTAATGCTGAAATTGAACTGCAAGGTATCACGCTAAAAGCCAAAGTCACTCAAGTACCAGGGCATACTTTAGGACATATTACTTACTTAATCGAAGATGTGCTTTTTTGTGGCGATACCTTATTTAGTGGTGGCTGTGGTCGTTTGTTTGAAGGAACTGCCGAGCAAATGTTCCACTCATTAACAGAGCTTAGTCAGCTTCCCGACAATACCCGCGTATGCTGCGCTCATGAATACACGTTAGCGAACCTTAAGTTTGCTAAAGCGGTTGAACCTAACAATGCTGCACTTATTCAATATTCCAATAATGCGGCAGCTATTCGAGAGCAAAATAAGCCCACATTACCGTCATCAATTGGTTTAGAAAAAGCGATAAACCCATTTTTACGCAGCGATAGTACAGAAATTCAACAAATTTTAGCCGTTCAATTCCAACAACCTATCGAAAATACACTGCAAAGCTTCGCACTTCTGCGTCAATGGAAAGACAATTTCTAAAAAACAATCTACAATAGCCCGCTATTCCAGTGCCACTAAGCCAGATTAAATCTGGCTTTTTTGAGCCTAATTAGAGGACACACATTTTAAATGCGCGTACCATTTTTATTCGTCGCGGGGGGCATTGCCCTGCTGACAGGTTGTCAAACTTTGGACAGCCAGAAGACTTCTGAAGGGATCCCCGCTACACCCGTAGCGATTGAAAAAGTCACCATTGAACCTGTTGCTCCAGTTATTGAAGAAACAGTAGAGATCACCGATATCTGGCAACGGATCCGTCTTGATATGCAAATGGACGTTCCAGATGAAAAACTCGTACGCCAATATCGTGATTGGTATATCAAGCATCCTCAACATTTAGAACGTGTATCTGAACGTGCTACGCCATTTATGTATCTTATTGTTGAAGAGATTGAAAAGCGTAACTTACCTATCGAACTCGCTTTACTACCCATTGTAGAAAGTGCATTTGATCCTTTTGCATACTCACACGGTGCCGCATCGGGTCTATGGCAGTTTACCTCGCCGATGGCTCGTCACTTTGGTCTACAAATGAACTGGTGGTACGACGGGCGACGTGATGTACCAGCCGCGACAACCGCAGCATTAGATATGCTTGAATATCTTCACGGTAAGACAGGTCAAAACTGGTTGTATGCTATTGCTGCCTATAACACAGGTGAAGGTCGCGTAATCAACGCTGCTAAGCGTAATAAGAAAAAAGGTATATCAACCGATTTCTTTAGCCTTAACTTACCCAGAGAGACTGAGCGCTATGTACCTCAGTTACTTGCATTAGCTGATGTAATTAAAAATGCTGATAAGTACGGTATTAAACTCACACCAATTACCAACGAGCCACAAATTGAAATTGTCGATATTGGAAGCCAGATTGATTTAGCTTTAGCAGCTGATATCGCTAACATGACAACTTCAGAACTACATAAACTAAATCCTGGTTACAATCGCTGGGCTACCGCACCCGAAGGCCCACATAAGCTTGTACTACCCGTAGAAAAGGCTGATGCGTTTAAAATCGCATTAAACAAAACCCATACTAATGAACGCCTAAATTGGGAGCGTTATAAGATTAAATCGGGTGATAGTTTAGGTATTATTGCTAAGCGTTATAAAACGACAATTTCAGCACTTAAATCCGTCAACGATATTAAAGGCAACACCATTGTTGCTGGTAAGTTTTTGCTTATTCCAGTGTCAGCTAAAAACCTCGACGAATACTTGTTGTCAGCAGATCAGCGTTTAAACCGCCAACAAAACAAGGCTCGTGGTTCAAGTAAAATTACATACAAAGTGAAGTCTGGCGACTCACTATGGAAAATAGCCAAGCAACATAAAGTAAAAACAGCTCAACTTGCTAGCTGGAACAGCATGGCGCCTAAAGATCCGCTACAAATCGGCCAAAAGCTAGTGATTTGGTCAGGCACTCGCTCTACAAGCAGCCAAGGTCTAAGTGAAGTCATGCGCACCGTTAATTACAAAGTGCGTAATGGTGATTCTTTAGCACGTATCGCAGGCAAGTTTAATGTTAGCGTAAACGATTTAGTTCGCTGGAATTCACTAGAGAAAAGCAAATATATACAGCCAGGACAAATGTTAAAGTTGTATGTAGATATGACTAAGGTCAGAGCTTAGGGATTATAGATAGTGATGTTAGCTATTAGTTGCTAACGAACCAAATTAAAAAGGCGACTCATGGTCGCCTTTTTTACATATTAAATACTATTTATGGTTCTTATATTACTATAGATAAACGTATTTAACTTCCTGCATAGCGGGACGTTGAGATTCTGTTGCTTTACCAGAAAATACTGCGGTTAAGGTAGAACCTTTACCGATCTTCGCCGCAATATGGCTTGGAATAGTAAATTTAACTTTCTGTGTTGCCCCAGCTGGCATTACAATTTCACGTATAGCTTGGGTAAACATCATCCCCATTGACCAAAACCAAAGTTTTTTACCGTTTTCATCACTGACTATTAAGTCTGCCGTCTTGCCGGATGCAAACATGAGTGGCACACCATAAGACTGGTTATTCTGATATGTCAGTGTTGCTATGATTTCGTTTTCTTTGCCGCTTTCAACTGATAGCTTACCATCAAGTAACCCTGCGCCCATTGGTGCCTCCTGCTGTTTAACAGGCAACTCGCCTGCACCGACGATATTGACTGAGCGTGTTTCCTCAGCTCTTAGTGGCACAGTTTGGCCCTCACTTAATTGTTCGCTTACTTCTTGAGAGCACCCCAGCAAAGAGGCCAAAGCAAGCATATATAAACTTCTAATCAACATTTAAAAGCCCCCCAATTTCTTTAATAAACTGTCTTTAAGCTTATTAGTTTCATCTTTTAATTTCGAATCAAGTAAGGCCTTAGTATCAAGTGAAAATTTTGGTTCAGACATAGTGCCTTTTATCGCAAACGGAATTTCGACACCATAAAGCGCGTCACGATTATCGCCGCCCTGACCTTCTAATGAACCAACAACAGATGTTGTTAGTTTATAATCTAACGCTTCATTAATGATATTTGCAGTACCAGCACCTTTTAGACGAATTAGCGGTGAAGCCATATCTAAATCAGGGTTCGTCACTACACCTTTAGCAATCTTGAACGAGCCAGTCATGCTCGTAAAATCCGTTTTTTTCTCGCTTGAGCTAGCTCCCGATGAAAGGTCGCCGCCTAACTTTGCTTTTGCTTCTCGGATCATTTGTGGAATATTAACTCCGTGTATTGCGCCATCTGCAATTTCAAATTTACCGTTAGCAAGTAAGTTTTTCTTTAAATTATCCGGCAATAGGCTTGAACCTTTACCAGCCACGTTAAAGTTAGCTTTACCGTCAAGCATGTCTACTTCAGCCATATCAATCAATAGGGCTCGAATATCTACACCGGAAAGGCGTTTATCAAACTGGTACGACGCCACTTTATTACGCCCGTCAATCTCAGCTGAAGCACTGATTTTACCGCCGTATAAATCAGCCGATAACTGCTTCATATTAGCCACACCACCTTTCATCACTAACTGCATTACCCAGTTTTGTGTTTTCAAGTTGGCAACCTTAACCGACTTAACCCGCACATCAACATCAAGGTTAACGGACTTCATTGCGCGTAAGTCTGGTTCAACTGCTACCGAAGTATTGCTGGTTTGTTGTGCCTCCTTTGCTTGTTCGCCTTCATGCTTAGGTAACATAGCATCAAGATCGACATCACCAACCTCGAGTTTAGCCACAACATTAGGCACTTTTTGTCCATAAGCAATATCTAGAGACCCAGAAGCATTGATATTGGCAGCACTAAAACTAGAAAGCACAAGATTTAATGTTTGCTTTTCCAGCGCCACAACCACTGATGTTTTCAGATCAGCTTGCAAACGGCCATTTGGTAACCCTTCACCAGTAGCTTTGTTAGCAACAGCAAAGTCATTAATTGTGATGGTTTGCAGATCTTGAGCAACCTTAATCTGGCCTTCACCACGACTCAGAATACTCATATCAGGTAAGGTCGCGGTAAACTCATATTGTAGTGGCGCAAATTCACCTAATTGAAAACGACCTAATGTTAGCTCCTTTAGCGAAAAAACTTGCTCAGTTTGAGTCGCATTATCAATATTAGTAATTTTAGTATTTGTAATATTGATACCACCAATGTCTAAGCGCGCTAAGCTAGAGCCACTCGATGCTGAGGTTGTACTTTTAGCTTGTTCAACATTACTTTTATCACTAGCCTCGCCTGCTAAACCATCAAAACTCGTACGACCATCTTTTTGGGTTTCTAGCATCAGCGTCAATCCATCGAGATTTAGCTGTGAAATCTCAACTTCTTTTTTTAATAAAGGCATCAATGCAACTTCGGCAACCACTTGGTTTATCGCTACCATTGACGCATTTTTAAACCCATCAGGGTTAGATAAAGTGATTTGACCTAGCTCGATACCAAGACTTGGGAAAAATGTCCACGATAAGTCACTGCCTATCGCTAACTCTCGACCAGTTTGCTCCTTAACTAAGTCGACTATTTGTGGTTTAAAATCATTGGGATCAAAAATCACAGTCACATAAAGCACCAAAGCAAGAACTAAGCCTAAGAGTGTTATAAAAAACCATTTTAAAAATTTCATAGCAGATTCCATCTGTTATCACAAAGACGTTGTTATAAATTTAGCACGGAAATGTCTAAAGCTTCATTAGAAACCGCCACTCCGTTACCGTCGGCATAAATGAATGACTGGGGCGAAATAATCACTCCATATATTTCAACAGCAATATTCACTTCTCCGATCCCTTTTTTCTCTGTTTTTATCGGGTTAATACCAATTGCCTGAACCCCAAGATCAATTGTTTTCAAGGTGCCAACATCTCGTACGCAGCCATAAATCACGACACCATTCCAACCATTTTTAGCTGCACTCAAAGCAATCATATCCCCTAACAAAGCGCAGTCTGTAACGCCTTGACCATCAACGACGAGCACTTTACCTGTGCCATTTTGAGCCAATAACTCTTTAACTTTTGAGTTATCTCTAAAGCATTTTACAGTAACAACTTCTCCCCAAAAGCACTCCTGCTTACCGTATGATATAAACATTGGCGGTAATAGAATAAGCTTATCAGCATAGGTATCAAACAAATCTGGTAATAGATCTAACATTAGGCCTCCATGCAAAATGTTCTTCATAATATCGCTAGATTGACAGGTCAGACGCTCAAACCCAAGTAATAACAGCTAAAATTAGTGATTATTTATACCATCTAGACTTTTCCGCAACTAAAATACAAACTATAATCTTGCATAACGTCTGTAGACAGACCTATCTTCCGTTAACCGTAGGTAAAAATGAATAATAATATGGATTTAGAAAGCGCTATAGCTGCACTTGACCAATATGGTTATGATAAGAAACACACTAGCGATTTAGAACAAGCTCGCAATAAAACACAGATGCTAAAATACATCGACTCATTAGATTTTAACCTTCGCCGTTTATTGATATTACAAGAAGCTGTCAATGAATTGGTAGAAAATGAAAAGCGATTACTTGCTCAGCAAGAAAGTATTCAAACCTATAAAACAAAGATCATTAACTTATCGCGCCAATTTAATATCTCTTACGATGAAGTGGTTCAAATAATGAAGCAACAAGAAAATAAGTAATATTAACTAATTTTACATTGCTTTTTGCAGTACTTAAGTATTAATTTTGCAGTACTTAAGTATTAAAAAGCTATTACTATTTTCAAAGTTAAATCTAAGTAATAAAAGTCTATTTAGCTGGATTTTTAACGACTAAATAACCAATAGCCAAAGCTATCGGTAAAACTCAAACTGCAAAGTAACCGAGTTTTATCAGTTGATATATATTAAGCCTATGGATGGGCTGATGCAGCCTCACATGTACGTTACATATTCCTAAAAATCTTGCCGTCATCAACTGACTTCAAATACATCAAGCTATCATTCCAAAGTAAAAATACACTTTTTAAAATGATTAGTTAAAAAGAGGGAAAGTAAGATATTCCCAACTTTTAATCGGTATACTCTAAGATACAAAATACACAAGCTAAAATAATGTAAGAACAATTCGCCTGCGCGTAAAGCTCTCTTTAACGTATCTCTAAGTAGGTACTATTGAATTGGCTACACTCTAATTAGAGGATTGCTTTCTCTTAGTACTAAACATAAACAATTTTAATAACTTTGATGTAATACTCTTTGCTTTTCCTTGTTTAAACCTTAATCCCAACAATATAACTAACGCTAGAATATAAAAGCTAGGCTCAATAATTTCAGACTTTACCGACCAGTAAAAATGAATTACGGCAAGTATACCTATAAGGTAAATCCCGTTATGTAACACCTGCCATTTACGCCCCATCTTACGTCTAATTGAGTTTAAAGAAGTTACCGCTAGCGAAGCCAATAAAATGTAAGCAGCTGCACCAACTAATATATAAGGACGTTTCAAAACCTCATCAAAAAACAGTGACCACGCAAATAGCAGATCTAAGCTAAAAAATGCCAATACATGCAAACTTGCATAAGCAAACACGTACAAACCAACTAAACGCCGTGTTTGCAGCAATAACCCTTGCTTAAAGTGTTTCGCTATAGGAGAGATAAGCAGTGTTGCTATCAATGCATTTAAAGCCCCAATTCCGGTAAAATGAATGATGTATTGCACCGGATCTCCACCGGCATTATCAGTCATCACTTTTAACAGTAAGTAGCCGATTGGTACTAAACCAATTAAATGAAACACGCATTTTAGCCAAAACAAAGAACGGCTAGTTAAACGCATAAACCTCTCCTTCCAACAGCATAAGTAAAGCCTATACTTTTGAATTAACGTAAATAAAACTAGCTTAATAAAACTTTTTCAAATCCATATCTTTATAAAGATCAGCGACAATATCGCCATAACCATTAAAAGGTAACGTTGGGATCCTTTTAGCAGAGAAAAGCCCCCCCTCAGCGATACGCCTTTCAGAAGCCTGAGACCATCTTGGATGATCAACATCCGGGTTTACATTGGCATAAAAACCATACTCGCTGGCAGCAAGTTGATTCCAAGAAGTAGGCGGTTGTTTGTCAGTTAAGCGAATACGCACAACAGACTTAATACTCTTAAAGCCATACTTCCATGGAACAACAAGCCTGATAGGCGCACCATTTTGTGGTGGCAAAGTTTTACCGTATAAGCCTACAGACATAAACGTAAGATCGTTCATCGCTTCGGCTAACGTTAGCCCTTCAACATAAGGGTAATTAATGCCACCACCAGCATAACGACTTCTTTGCCCCGGCATTTGCTCGGGATCATATAAAGTTTCAAATGCAACATATTTGGCATTGCTGTTTACACCGACTTTTTTTAGCAAGCTCGCTAAAGAAAATCCAACCCAAGGGATCACCATCGACCACGCCTCTACACACCTAAAGTTATAGGCACGTTCTTGCAACGGAAATAACTTGAGTAAATCGTCATAATCAAGCGTCATAGGGTTATCAACTTCACCATCAATAACTAACTTCCACGGATCAACTTTCAAGCCTTGAGCGTTCTCTTCAGGATCGGTTTTACTGGTTCCGAATTCATAGAAATTATTGTGGGAGATGATTTTAGATTCAGGTGTCAGCGAACCGTACAACAAGTGGTCGTACTGTGCTTGCTTTGCAAAAGGCAGAGTTTGTGTCAAAAAAGCAGCCTTCTTCTTATCATCAGAAAATAGATCGAACACACCTGCATTCGCGTGAGAAGACAGCAGTGCCCCAGCTCCAACAAAGCCCATCTGCTTCAAAATACGTCTCCGGTCACGATAGACTTCTTCTGGTGTAATATCACAGTCTTTAAACTTATCCCATGCAGCAGTTTTTTTTATATTCATTGGCCGCTTCCATCCTTCTATCAGATCAATATGTTGCTATTAACTAATCAGACCGACTAAGTTCCAAAAAGGTTTCACACCAATTTAAATGTTACATTTCGATAACAGCTGACTATGTCTGCATCACTTGTATTACTAATCATTCGCTTATACTTGCAGTGTTTAAATCGCCATGCCACTCTAGCGGTTCATTCACCATGTTAAGAGCCTTCTCACATGCCTTTAGAGCTTGCTTTCTCCACCGGACAAATAGTCATCATCGTTGCTATTGCCTTTCTTGCCATGTTAATCGGCGCATTATTCAATCAACGAAAAACTCGCATTAAATGGGAATACGTTCGAAAGCAACTATTGGATGAAATGGAACAAACCAAAGTTGGATTAAATTCAGAGATCTTAGAGCTAAAAGAAAATATTCACCAAAAAGAACTTACTATTGACCAATACCAAGACAAATTAGAATATCGACTAGAGCAGTTAGGGAAAGCTCAAGCTCAAGCAGAAAGAACAGTCGAATTAGAACAAGCGTTATTGGATAACCAAAGAAAACAGATGGAAACCCAACTCGCCCTGTCAAAGTCTAATGCCATGCAACAAACATTGGCAGCAAGTTTTAACGCTAAAGAGCAAGCGCTTAACGATAAAATTCAATTACTTGAAGACTCTGAACTTAGACTTAATGCGCAATTTGAAAACCTAGCAACAAAAATTTTTGAAGCTCGCAGTGAAAAATTACAATCACAAAATAATCAGCAGCTAGACAGTGTACTGGCACCTTTTAAACAACAGATTGAAGGTTTTAGAGCACAGGTACAAGCCTCCTATTCGCATGAACAAACCCAGCGGAGTGCACTTAAACATCAACTTGACTCATTAACAGAGCTTAACTTAAAAATGAGCCAAGATGCTGTAAACCTGACCAAAGCGCTAAAGGGAGATAACAAGCAACAAGGTAATTGGGGCGAAGTCATCTTAGAGCGTGTATTACAAGAAAGTGGTCTGCGGGAGGGACATGAGTACGATACCCAAACAGATTTGAAAAATGACACAGGTAAACGTTTTAAACCTGATGTCATCGTACATTTACCAGAAAAAAAAGATGTGGTGATTGATGCAAAGATGTCATTAATCGCCTACGAGCGATACTTTAACAGCGATGACGAAGTAATACGTGCGCAAGCGATTAAAGAACACATACTGTCAGTTCGAGCACATATTAAAGGGCTAAGCCAAAAGGATTACCAAAAGCTACATGGACTAAAAAGCTTAGACTATGTATTAATGTTTATACCACTAGAACCTGCATTTTTACTTGCACTGGAGCATGATCCTAGTTTAGTCAATTACGCGCTTGAAAGTAATATTATGCTAGTTAGCCCGACCAACTTACTCGTTGCACTCAGAACAATTAATAATATTTGGCGTTATGAATATCAAAACCAAAATGCGCAAATGATTGCTAAACAAGCTGGAAAGATTTATGACAAATTGTGCAGCTATTTAGACGACATGGATAAGTTAGGCCGTGCTTTAGAATCTGCCGATAAAAACTTTACTAGTGCGATGAATAAGTTATCGACCGGAAAAGGAAACGTCATTCGTCAAGCGCATCAAATGCAACAATTAGGTGTAGAAACCAGTAAAAAAGTGGACGCCCAACTTCTAGATAAAGCGCTAAGCTTAGCAGATGATAATTTTCATCAAAGCTAGCCATAGAAAGTTAACACTAGGCTCATTATAAGGATATTAAAGAGGATTCTCGTAAATGCACAAGCAGTTAAGTCGCATTTTAATAGGGTTTGTAGCCGTCGTTTCGTCACTGTCAGCCACTGCTGCTCAACTTACCGAGCAGCAGCAATTATACTTAGACGCGAGAAGCAAACTAAATAAACAGCAAATTAATCAATATCAAGCAATGCGAAATAAGCTTGACGATTATCCTTTGGCTATCTATCTCGATTTTCATGATCAGATAAACACTATCCTTAAATTACCCGCCGATAGAGCGCTTAAGGAGTTAAATCACTTTAAAGGCAGTCCACTTTATAACACAGGACGTTACCGTTACCTTAAACGCAGTGGCAGTCAAAAACGCTGGAAAGACTTTCTGGTGATAAGCCCAAATCAGCCGAATAACGTTGCCTTACAGTGCTACTTTTATCGAGCTCAATTACAACAAGGAAATAAAAAGCTCGCTTTTGAAGGCACAGAAAAGCTCTGGCTATATGGTCGTTCACGCCCTAAAGAGTGTGATCCGTTGTTTAGGCAATGGCAAAAAGCAGGTCTCCGTACTCAAGAGTTAATATGGTCTCGAATGCTACTCAGCTTTGAGCAAGGACAGTATGGCCTACTTTCATATCTATCTAAGCAGCTAACCACTAATAAAAACGATGCTAAACGTCTACTCGCAGTCTATAAAGATCCTCGTAGCTTACGTCACAAATCAAAGTTTAGTGGCAGCGCAAAAATCAATGCCACTATTGTTGATTTAGGCTTAAGAAAGTTAGCTAAAAAAGATTTAAAACAAGCTGTAAAGCTATTTGCAGCATACCAAAAAGCCGATAGATTTACTGATTTCCAAGGCCGTAAACTCAGTCGCTATTTAGTTAGACGAACGCTCATTTATCAAGTCATTGAGCTACAAAGTTATGCCGACACCATTTTACCTTTACTAGACAGCGATGACTTGGTAGAGATGCGTTTACGCTGGGCGTTAAGAGACAATGATCAAACGAACTTTGCCAAATTTTTACCTCTATTAACTGAACAAAAACAAAATACTGCACGCTGGAAATATTGGCGCGCAGTAGTGCTTTCTCGAGAAAACAGCAAACAAAGTCAGCAAACATCACAAGGTTTATTTGAACAACTCAGGCTTGAGCGTAATTTTTATGGCTACCTTGCGGCTGCAAAGCAAAAGCAGCCATTTCAATTGCAAAACCAAATTAGTCAGAGCGATAAAAAGCTTAGAGCAGATATCACGGAAGACAAAGGGTTGGCCAGAGTCCGTGAATTACTTGCTATCGATAAACAGTCTGATGCTCGAGCCGAATGGGTGATGCTGTTAAAGCGTCACAATAAAGCCATGCAAACAGAATATGGCGTCTATGCGGTTGAGCAGAAATGGCATAGTTTAGGTGTACAAGCGAGTATCCAAGCCAAACTATGGAATGACATGCAAATGCGCTTCCCTTATGCAGCACAAGATGCTTTTACCCAAGCCAGCAAAAAGTACCGCGTCGATATTGATGAAATTCGCGCTATATCAAGACGAGAAAGTGCCTATTACCCTAATGCGACATCAGGCGTTGGTGCTCGCGGCTATATGCAGCTAATGCCTGCCACAGCAAAGCAAACAGCCAAAAAAGCTAAGCTGCCTTATCGCGGTATTAAGAGTTTATATGATGAAAAGCTCAATATTGCTTTAGGTAGCGCCTATTACAGTGGTCTATTAAAACAATTTGACCAAAACAAAGTGCTCGCAACCGCCTCTTATAATGCCGGACCTCATCGAATTAAAAGCTGGTTGAAGAGAAGCGATGGTAAACTTGACGCAATTAGCTTTATTGAATCTATTCCCTATCGAGAAACTCGGGAGTACGTGCAAGCAGTATTTAGCTATAAAGTTATTTATCAAGTCAGACAAGGCAAACAAGCCGAGTTACTATCCGCTGAGGAACTGAACTTTAGCTACTAGCTTTAGCTATTTGCATTGATTGCTAGCGTTTAAACCTGCACAACTAACCTGCTATATCATTCAGTAGTGGGCTGCTTTTCTTAAGCAGCCCACCTCTAATATCATTCTCTTTTAAACAAAGCGCCACAGCATCAATAAGGCCCCAAAATAGCCTTAATAACCTATTCCGCCAAGCGACCCCGAGGCTACAACTTCGTTAACGTCCCAATACCAGAACCGCCCGTTTACGCTATCAAAAACTGAAAACTGTTCTACTGTTATAGCAATCAATATAAAACTTAATCCCTTACAGTTAACACTGCCAAGTGTTCTCTGCAAAGGCAGCTTAACCATTAATCTTAATGAGCAATACAAGGAAGCTAATAATGAATAGCTCTCAAGGTAAAGGTGTGTGTCCTGTCATGCACGGTGCAAACACCACTCAACAAAGCAAACAAAACCAATGGTGGCCAAAATCGCTAAATCTCGATATTTTGCATCAACATGACACCAAAACCTCTCCCCTAGCCAGTGATTTTAACTATAAACAGGCTTTTAATACCTTAGACTTGGAGGCTGTAAAACAAGATTTAAAAGATCTTATGACCCAGTCTCAATCATGGTGGCCGGCAGACTGGGGCCATTATGGCGGCTTGATGATCCGTTTAGCTTGGCACTCAGCAGGTACATACCGAATTGCAGATGGGCGTGGTGGTGCCAGTCGTGGCAGTCAACGTTTTGCTCCACTGAACAGCTGGCCTGATAACGGCAACTTAGACAAAGCTCGCAGGCTATTATGGCCAATTAAAAAACGCTATGGCGATGCCCTTTCTTGGGCGGACTTGATCATTTTAGCTGGCAATATGGCCTATGAATCAATGGGGCTTAAAATGTTCGGCTTTGCCGGCGGTAGAGAAGATGTCTGGACTCCTGAAATTGACACCTATTGGGGCGCTGAAAAGGAATGGTTAGCCACCAGCGATACTGAAAATAGCCGCTACTCTGGCGAGCGAGACTTAGACAATCCACTCGCCGCAGTGATGATGGGGTTAATTTATGTGAATCCTGAAGGCGTTGACGGTAAACCCGATCCCATTAAAACCGCTCACGATGTCAGAATTACCTTTGCCAGAATGGCGATGAACGATGAAGAAACCGTTGCACTTGCAGCTGGCGGCCACACAGTTGGTAAATGTCATGGTAATGGTGACGCAAGCCAACTCAGCGCAGAACCCGAAGCTGGCGAGCTTGAAGATCAGGGATTTGGCTGGCTGAATAAACAGCTGCGCGGCATAGGCGCTGATGCCGTCACCAGTGGCCTTGAAGGCGCTTGGACCACGAACCCAACCCAATGGGATAATGGTTATTTCCACTTACTATTAAATTACGATTGGTGGATGCAAAAAAGTCCCGCTGGGGCTTGGCAATGGGAACCAGTGAATATCAAACCAGAGGATATGCCTGTTGATGCAGAGGATCCTACTAAACGCCAAAATCCAATCATGACCGATGCTGACATGGCACTAAAATTTGATCCGCAATACCGTAAAATCGCGGAGAAGTTTTACCAAGAACCTGCATATTTTGCCGATGTATTTACCCGAGCATGGTTCAAACTCACCCATAGAGATCTTGGACCCAAGACCCGTTATCTCGGCGCGGATGTTCCAGCAGAAGAGCTTATCTGGCAAGACCCTATCCCACTCAACCCCAATCGGTTAGATGCATCTGAGTTGACCTCACTTAAAAAGGCCATTTTAGCAAGTGATGTTTCCCCGTCTGAATTTATTATTACCGCTTGGGATAGCGCTCGCACTTACCGCGGCTCAGATCGCCGTGGTGGTGCTAATGGCGCTCGTATTCAGCTTGCTCCGCAAAGTAGCTGGCAAGGTAATGAGCCTGAACAACTTAACAAAGTGCTTACTGCACTAAGACAGATCCAAAGCCAATTGAATTCTTCAATTTCAATGGCAGATCTAATTGTTTTAGCCGGTAACACTGCGATTGAACACGCTGCGCAATTAGCTGGTTGTCAGGTTGAGGTACCTTTTGCCCAAGGCCGAGGAGATGCAAGCCAAGAAAACACAGACGAGCACTCTTTTGAAGTATTAGAACCATTACATGACGGCTTTAGAAACTGGTTAAAAGCAGATTATCGCGTCTCAGCTGAGGAGTTACTGTTAGAGCGCAGTCAATTAATGCAACTTACCGCCGCAGAAATGACAGTACTGATAGGCGGTATGCGGGTTTTAGGCACTAATTACGCAGGCACAAAACACGGGGTATTCACCGACAATATAGGCGTACTCAGTAATGATTTTTTCGTCAATCTCACTGATATGAATTATAGCTGGCAACCTAAAAGTGATAATTTATACCATATCCTAGATCGAGAAAGCGGTAAGCTAAAATGGACCGCAACCCGCGTCGATTTAGTCTTAGGTTCAAACGCGATTTTACGCTCCTATTGTGAGCATTACGCCCAAGATACGAGTAAGCAAAAGTTTATCAATGACTTTATCAATGCATGGGTAAAGGTGATGAACGCTGATCGTTTTGATTTGACATAAGCGTGAATCACACTCAAAGAAAAGGTTATGGCGACTGACTATCAAGCTGTAGCTTTTTCTTATCTTTTTATTGCTCTTTCAATACCCTGCTCTACAACTTTTGCTCAGCTGTTAATCCCCTCTCTTTAATGCCACTTTTACTAGAATGTAAATGCGCTAAAAACACAGAATAAATCATGAATAAAACACGCTAAAGGCTAGTAAGCACACCCAATTTGCACCATAGTAGTTAACACACTGGATTTATAAAAATAACAACACAAGGTGTGTATGCATAACTCAATTATCAACAACCTTCTACAGCAACTTGAAGCGGTTTTACTTGGCAAACCCCATCAAATAAAACTCGCCCTCACTTGTATTCTTGCTCGTGGTCACTTACTGATCGAAGATCTTCCCGGGATGGGTAAAACCAGTTTGTCACATGGCCTTGCCCACAGCTTAGGGCTTAGCTATCAGCGAGTTCAATTTACCAGTGATATGCTGCCAGCAGATATTCTTGGAGTGTCTATTTTTGATAAGTCACAAGCGCAATTTAACTTTCACCCAGGCCCTATCTTCAACCAAATGATTTTGGCCGATGAAATTAATCGCGCCAGTCCAAAAACCCAAAGTGCACTTTTAGAGGCCATGGCCGAACAGCAAATCACTGTCGACGGTGCCACTTACTCTCTACCACAACCCTTTTTTGTTATTGCAACACAAAACCCAACCGAGCAATCTGGTACTTTTTCACTGCCAGAATCACAATTAGACCGATTTATGATGCGCATATCCATCGGCTACCCAGCACCGGAAGCTGAGCTTGCAATGTTAAAGAATCAAGACCCCAATCAAAGCATTGCAGACTTACCAGAATGTCTATCCGCCACATCGCTACAAGCACTACAAAAGCAAGTTGACGATGTCAGCGCCTCTGATGCACTGCTTAAATATATTCTCGCGTTGGTGAATACATCAAGAGACCAAGCTCAATCCCCTGGCTTATCGCCTAGAGCAAGCATAGCCATACTACAAGCCGCTAAGGCTTGGGCATTTATTAACCAAAGAACCTATTTAGTCCCGGAAGATGTACAGGCAATCTTTCCTCATGTAGCCGAACACAGAATAAGGCAACACTCTCAACAACAAGGCGAAGCTGTATCAGATAAAATTCTTAATCAAGTTAACCCTATCTTGTAACTGCAAGCAATTGATAAGCAGTGTAGCTGCCAGTCACAACAATGAGATAGAAATAGGGATTTATGCAAAATCGCGGTAAACAAAAACTACAACAAGGTTGGCTAAAATGGCTTTCTAGGCGATTACCAGCCAGCAAGCAAATCACTTTAAGCCATAAAAGTATCTTTATCCTCCCATCGGGCTTTGGCATCGCTTGGTTGGTTTTAGTGGTTTTGCTTTTTTTACTCGGTACCAACTATCAAAATAACCTGATTATGGGGCTAAGCTTTTTACTGTTAAGCGTATTTAACACCTGCATTATCTATAGCTATAAAAATCTTGCAGGCTTAACCCTTTCAAGTAGGCAACAAAGTGGTCATTTTGCAGGAAGTCCCATTTACTATCCTATTCAGTTATCGAGCAAGCGCCAAGCATTTGAAATCCAATGCCAATTTAAAGACCAGCCACTACATAGCATCAAGTCAGTAAATAATCAGCAATCACAACTGTTAGTGACTGTTGACAAGGTACGCCGCGGGATTAATCGACCTGGTCGCTTAAAAGTTGAAAGCCGTTACCCACTTGGCCTATGTCGCGCATGGTCCAATATAGATCTGGATTTATCGCAATTAGTCTTTGCAGAGCCGATTGTCGATTCAAATCCGGTCTCTTTTATTTCAAAGCCCGGTGATGAACAAGAACATAGTGGTAAATATGTCTCTGGCGTTGATGAGTTTAAAGGGCTAAAAGAGTATCAAACTGGTGAGCCTTTAAAGCAAGTTGCGTGGAAACAATGGGCACAGGGCCGCGGCATGTTAACCAAAGAGTTTGAACAACCACAAGGCGCCCCAATGTGGTTAGCGTTAGAAGATAACGCGGATGATATTGAGCTAGCACTGAGTCACCTTGCATGGCATACAGAGCAATTAAGTCAAAATAATCAAGTTTTTGGATTAACCCTCTCAGGCCAATCTATCCCTCCCGCTCATGGCGAAAAACATCGGCTTCACGTACAAACTCAATTAGCGCTGTTTCCTCGACGTTCACCAGCGAGGAGACCACGAAAATGACAAGCATAGAAAATCAAAATATCTCACGCCACACGCTAATGTGGCTGCTAATCACCAATATCGCGATCCTATCGCCGCTATATCAACAAATAACCCTTTGGTCTTTAGCAATTTGTGCCATCTGTATTTTTTGGCGGATCGGGATTTATTTAGGCAGGGTTGCCAAGCCGCCTAAATGGCTGGTTACAGCGCTTGCCCTCGCAGCTGCAACAACACTTGCAATCGTTGCTGGCCAGATTGGTGTACTAAACGCAATGGTTAACTTGTTGATCCTCGGCTACGCACTAAAATACATCGAAATGCGTAACCGACGTGACGTTCAAGCTGTAGTGCTTGTTGGCTACTTCCTGATTGCATTTACTTTTATCCACCAGCAAACACTATTATCAACCCTGCATTTACTCGTTATAACCATTATTAATACCTGCGTGCTAATTAGCCTTTACCACGATGAAAAGAACTTTAAATATGCTGGGTTACTAGGCAGTAAAATTTTGCTGCAAAGCCTACCTTTTGCAATCGTTCTTTTTTTAGTTTTGCCTAGACTTGCTCCTTTGTGGCTAGTTCCACCGCAAAATAAAGCGCAAACAGGATTGTCTGACAACGTAAGTTTTGGTGATATAAATGAGTTAACACGTTCAAGTGCGCTAGCCTTTCGAGCCAGATTTTCAGGACAAGCCCCTACTAATGAAAAGCTCTATTGGCGAGCCATTGTGATGGAAGATTATGACGGCAAAACCTGGTTGCAAAACCCACGTATAACCAACAAAAACAGTCTAAACCGCAATAATACAAATAATGACATAGCTCAAAGGCCTCAACACCTTGCAAAAGCAGACAGCGCTATTGGCAGTCAGTTTGAATATTCAATAATTGCAGAGCCTAGCCACCAGCAATGGCTATTTGGTTTAGACGTGGCAAACACCAGTGATAGAGGCATTCGCGCTCTTAACGACTTTACTCTTTTAGCTGAGCGTCCAATTGAGCAAAAGCGCTTATATCAAGTAATAAGTAACGAGCAGCTAATTATGGAGCCAAAGCTAAGTCCTTCTGTACGCAATATTAACCTCGCACTGCCAAGGTCGAGTAACCCCAAAACTCACGCCTTAGCAAATGAGTTTGCCCTTAGCTACCCAGAGCCAAAATCAAGACTTAATGCAATGATGCGTTTTTTTACCGAGCAGCCTTACTATTACACTTTGAGGCCACCGCGCGTTGGCGAGCAGCAAATAGATGATTTTTTAATTATCAATAAAGCAGGATTTTGTGTGCATTACGCGAGTGCGTTTGCATTTATGGCGCGTGCAACGGGGATCCCGACCCGTTTAGTTACCGGCTACCAAGGCGGCGAATTAAACTCAACAGCGGGTTATTACAGTATTTATCAATATATGGCGCATGCTTGGGTAGAAGTTTGGCTCGCGGATGAAGGTTGGGTGCGTTTCGACCCAACCGCAATGATTGCTCCTGAGCGCGTCGAGCAAGGCTTTGATGCATTCTTCGACCCAGAAAGCAGCTATCTTATGGATAATCCATTTAGCAGCTTGGCCTACCGTGATAATCCAATGCTTAATGAGCTTAGAATGCGTTTAGCCAGTATTGATTATTTTTGGAGTAGTTGGGTACTTGGGTTTAATGAACAAAAACAACGCCAAGTGCTCAAAGAGATTTTAGGTAATGTTACTCGCACTAAAGTCACAATATTCATTATTGTCAGTTTAAGCGTTATCGGACTCTCTATTGCCTATAGCGCCGGACTCATCCAATTTAGGCGCTCAACTGACAAGCACCTCAACGCCTATTATTCGGTGTGTAAAATGCTCAATAAGCGCGGACTACCTCGAAAGCACCATGAAGGACCGCAAGCATATAATCAACGAGTAACTGCAGCTTTCCCTAGCATCGCTGCGGATTTTACCAAGTTAACCCAGTATTTTATTGCCTTAAAATATCAAAATATGGATCCAAAGCGAGCCAAGCGCTTTTCTCGATTATTAATCAAGCAGTCGAGGTGGTTGAAAATCAAGATCTTGAAACAGAGATTGGCACTTAATAAGACAAACACATAAAATAGCTTACAATACTTATCCTATTAAAAATGTGTTCTTTTTTTGGACATTACGGACAGCCGCTCAGCTGTTAATGTATATTTTCTTAACAACTTTAAGCGCGCATTTATGTCCATTTTTCGACTGCATGCTTGTTAAAGGACCGCCATGTTATATCTAGTGCAATCAAACCAAATGGAAGCATTGTCTGCGCTTTTAGCAACCGAGCTTCGTACCCCTTTGCCTAATACGCCTTTGTTAATGCCAGAGCATATTTTGGTACAAAGTCCAGGCATGTCTACTTGGTTACGTTTAGAAATTGCCAGACAAAATAACATTGCTGCAGGACTTGAGTTCCCACTACCTTCAAGCTTTATCTGGCAACTTTGCCACACCTTGCTCGATGACGTACCAAAAGAGAACGCATTTACTAAAGCGGCCATGACATGGAAGCTAATGGAGCTGTTGCCAACACTGATTGATCGGGAAGACTTTTTACCGCTGGCAAATTACCTTAATAACGGTAATACAGAAACGGAGATTTCAAGCAGCGCAGCACTCGATAACCAAACACACGCTATAGGCGACCAAGAAACCGCGCAAAATCCATTAAAGCTTTATCAGCTTTGCGGCCAAATCGCCGATATTTTTGACCAATACTTGGTTTACCGCCCAGACTGGATTACAGCCTGGGAAGCTAATGAGCCAACCCTGCCGCCCAAAGGCGATAGACTCAGTCCAGCGCAAGCATGGCAGCCAATCCTGTGGCGTGCGTTAATCGATTTTAATGCCAATACGCTACAAAAAAGCCAATATCACCGTGCCAATTTACATCAAGCGCTGTTTGATGCCCTAGACGATCCCACCACTAACTTAGATGCCTTACCAAGACGTCTATTTGTATTTGGTATTTCATCAATGGCGCCACAAACATTAGATGTATTGCACTATTTGGCTAAACGAATCGACGTTGTCATGCTGAATTTGAGCCCGTGTCAGCATTACTGGGGCGATATTGTCGATCCTCGACTACGCGCGCGTATGGCGCTGCAATATGCAGACAAAAATAAACTGGAGCTAGAATGGGAAGATAAGCTTGAAGTGGGCAACCCGTTGCTAGCCAATAACGGTAAAATGGGTCGTGAACTGCTCGACTTATTACTAGAGTTGCCAGAAGAACATACCGCTTTCAACTTCGATTGCTATCAAGAGCCAAGCCCAAATAGCATGTTAAGCGGGGTGCAATACGATATTTTAGAGCTTAGCACCCGCGGCCAAAGTCTTGGCCCAGATGCTGCGCTTTATTTAAGCTTAGATGGCCGCCGTGTAATTGAGCCATCTGATAACTCAATTACCGTAAGAAGCTGTCATAGCCCGCTGCGTGAAGTTGAAACCTTACATGATCATTTACTTGAAATGCTATCGCGGCCAGAAACAGCTGAACAAGCTGCGCTGTCTCCTAAAGATATCGTGATCATGATGCCAGATGTAGCTGCCTACGCACCCTACATTGATGCGGTTTTTGGCGCTAAACAAGGCAGTCATTATATTCCTTATGCCATTGCCGATCGCGGTGCAGCTCAAGAATCACCGCTTATATCCAGCTTTTTGCACCTGTTAAAAATCAATCAAAGCCGCTTTGGCCTTACTGATATTTTAAGTATTCTTGAAGTGCCAGCAGTGCTACGCCGTTTTGAACTTGATGATGAAAGCCTCGCGGTAATTAAGCGCTGGTTAGAGCAAGCTGGCGTTCGTTGGGGCCGTGATGAAACCAGCCGCACCGAATATCAACTACCGGCATTTGAGCAAAACTCCTGGGCCTTTGGTATTAAAAGGCTGATCTTAGGTTATAGCTTTAGTGATGATGCACCGATATACCAACACAGTTTGTCGGTCAATGGCGTTGAAGGCCAAACCGCTCAAGCGCTTGGTAAGTTACTTGATTTCATCGAGGCCCTCGATGAAGTACAACAAGCGTTAGCAGAAGTGTCTGATCTTGAGCAGCGCATGGCACAACTTGAAAGCATCCTCGATGATTTTTATGAGGTTGACGATGATGAGCGTGTGCAGCAACAAGAGATCCGCGACGCTATTGTTAAGCTCAATGAAGAACTCACTGAAGCGGGCCATACAACACCATTAACCATTGAAGTATTACAAAACTGGTTTAACAGTCGCCTATCTGAATCTCGTGTTGGCCAGCGTTACCTTGCGGGTAGCGTTAACTTTTGTACCTTAATGCCTATGCGTTCAATCCCATTTAAGCTAGTTTGTCTGCTGGGGATGAATGATGGCGTCTACCCAAGAGTTCAGCACCCGGTTGGTTTTGATCTCGTAGCACAAATGGGACCAAGAAAAGGTGACCGCTCGCGCCGTCTAGATGATAGATACCTATTTTTAGAGGCGATTCTATCGGCTCGAGAGCAGCTATACATCAGCTTTATCGGTAATAGTGAGCGCGATGACTCTGAGCGTATCCCGTCAATGTTGGTATCAGAACTTATCGAATATTGTCAGCTAGTGTATCTGCCGCAATCTCTTGAGCAGCATTTACATGATGAGCAGATTGAGCCCAATTTAGTTGATGCGATTGAAAAGCAGATCCGTGAGCACCTTATTATTAAGCAGCCTCTGCAGCCTTTTGATGGCAGGCTTTATCAAGCAGCGGAAACTGAAGCTGACTCTAACCATATTCAGCAAAGCTATGCAGCCCAGTGGTGCCCTGCCGTTGTTAGTGAAGCGAAACGATTAGATGATTCAAACAATCACTACAAACGCTTTATCGATGCCAATAGCCAGATATTGCCTTTTACTGACGATAGCAATAGCGAAGCCAATACCGCTGTAAACGTGCCAGAGCTAGAAGTGTCGGCCTTAATCCGTTTTTTCAGAAACCCAGCGCAGTACTTTTTTAACCGTACTCTAAAAGTGGATCTTAGCTTATCAATCCAAGCGGATGATAACGATGAGCCATTTAGCTTAAATGCATTAGAGCGTTATAAGTTACAGGCAGTACTGCTCGATAGCGCAATTGATAGCGGCATCGAAAAACCAAACCTTGAGCTATTAGAACGGCTAAAGGCGCAAGGCAACTTGCCGTTAAAGCCATTTGATGACTTATTGCTCAATCAATATTTGCATGATATTAAACCGCTGATTGGCCGAAGCTTATACTTAAAAGGCGATAAATCTCATTCGGTGGATATCGACTTACACTTTGAGCAGTTAGATCTTAAACTCGTCGGCCGCATTGATGACTTAAGCGCTAAAGGCTTAGTCAATTATCGCCCAGGCACAGCCAATGGCCGTGATTTAATTCGCGTGTATTTACGTCATTTATGTTTATGTGCCATGCAGCAAACTGATTCTAATGCCAAACAAGCAAGCGCTAATGCTCTGCCAATTACCAGCTATTTGCTTGATATCGGTCATTTTTATGCATTCGCTCCTATTACAGCAGAGCAGGCAAAAAACCAGTTAAGCCAGTGGTTGAGCTATTTCCAACAAGGACAGATGCATCCGATTATGTTTATGCCGCGCACTGCCCTAGCCTATGTAGAGGCAGAGGGTTCTCATTGGCAAAAGCTAATTGAAGCTCAATCTCAATGGCTCGATGAGCAAAGCCAGTTAGGTGAAGGCCTAGAGCCGCATTTTCAACGTTTGTTTAGTTTCCCCGATGACTTTACCGAAGATAACTTTGGCGATATTGCCAATCAATTATTAGCGCCGTTAATCAGCCTTTATCATAAAGACAGGTTAAGTGAGTTAGCCAACTTTGTAGAAGCTGGCGTCAATACTGCAGATTTAGGCGAGGTAAAGTAATGAGCCAACAACAATCTATGACGACTGATATCAATATGGCCGATAGCACAAGCACAGCAGCAACTATCGTTACTGAGCCTCTCGACACCCTCACCTTACCTTTTGGCGGCAGTCGATTAATTGAGGCCAGTGCGGGTACAGGTAAAACCTTTACCATTGCTGGTTTATACGTGCGTTTATTGCTAGGTCACGGAATTGAGTCACCGCTTACCTGTGAGCAAATTTTGGTAGTAACTTTTACCAACGCTGCTACGGGTGAGCTAAGAGATCGTATCCGTAAAAAAATTCAGCTCGCGTATCGCCGTTTTATTGGCTTAGAAGTAAACGATGATTTGATCAATGCGCTATATGAAGCAACCGCAGAAGACAATTTACCGCTGGCAAGAAAACGCTTAGATTTGGCGCTAAAGTCACTCGATGAAGCGGCAATTTATACCATTCACGGTTTTTGTCAGCGTATTTTGGCTGATATGGCCTTTGAATCATCGCTATTGTTTGAATCAGAATTTACCTTAGATGATAGTGAATTTTTGCATCATGCGGTGCGCGATTTCTGGCGCGAAAAATGCTATCCACTTAGCGGCAGCTTAGCCGATGTTATACAGGCAAAATTTAGCGACCCAGATGCGCTATCACGTCAGCTTAGACCCATACTCGGTGCTAGCAGCGCTATTGCTAAACCTGCACCAGAGGCTTTTGACAAACTTGAAGTCAACCTTAATGAAAGTCTAAATCGCTTTAAGCTAAGTTGGCCTACTGCTCGTGAACAAACCGAAACGTTACTGCATTCACTGCCACTTAATGGTGCGCGTTTTGGTAAACAAGCTGATGGTTATCCAAAGCTTGCTGTCATGCTTGACGCCCTTGATAACTGGGCAACCTTTGGTCAAGGCTTACCGCCCGCTAAAGTGCTCGACGCGTTATCGCTTAATAATTTAAAGTTAAACAAGGGTGGCCAAATCCCAACGGCGCAAGAAGCACCTGAACTTGCGCATATGGAGCGCCTTGCCGAGTTAATTACTAGCCTCATACCAAGCTTTTTATATTGTGCCAGAGACGGGATCTCCAAGCGCTTTGCCGCGCAAAAGCTCGAGCGCAACTTGCTCACGCCAGATGATCTGTTACTCACCCTTGCAGGGGCATTAAAAACATCCCAAGAGCACGGGCTAGCAAGCAGTATTAGTCAGCGTTTTCCGGTTGCATTAATTGATGAATTCCAAGACACCGACCCACTGCAGTTTGAGATTTTTAACACTATTTATCAAGCCGGTGCTGATGTTGATACAGAAGCAGGAAAGGCAAAAGATAAACTCAGTTTATTAATGATTGGCGATCCTAAGCAGGCTATTTATGCATTTCGCGGCGCTGATATTCATACTTATATCCATGCCCGCGAGCAAACCGCTAAACACTATAATCTCGATACTAACTATCGCTCCAATAAGCAGATGGTTGATGCTGTTAATGGTATTTTTAGCCAAAAAGATGATCCCTTTATCAGCGAGTCGATCCCTTTTGAATCGGTAAAAGCCTCAAGCTTTGCAAACAGCAAAGTGTTAACCGAACAAAAAGCTGACGACAGCGCGTTACGTATAAGAGTTTTGAGTGAAGAAGCAGAGAAAGGTCTCAATAAAACCACTGCTCGCCAGCTATTAGCAAACGATGTGGCCGATGAGATCACCTCACTGCTCAGCGATGCGCAGCAAAACCAATGTTTAATTGGCAGCTCGCCTTTAAAGGCCAAAGACATTGCGGTACTGGTAAGAGACCGCCATGAAGCCAATGTCATCAAGTCAGCTTTAAATCAGCGCCAAGTCGGTGCGGTATTTTTAAGTCGTGATAGCGTGTTTAATACCTTAGAAGCACGTGAACTGGCTTTAGTGCTTTATGCAATTAGCGACCCTAAAGATGAGCGCGCCCTGCGCAGCGCCCTTGCAACCTCTCTACTTGGCTATAGCGCCGAAGCGATTCATCAGTTCAACCAAGATGAAGATAAACGCCAAGCCTTACTTGAGCAATTTGCCGAGCTAAATCAAGTTTGGGTAAGACGCGGCATTATGCCAGCGCTGCTTACCCTTGCTAGCCAAACCCAAATTATTGAACGTTTGCTTAGCGATAGTGATGGCGAGCGACGCTTAACCGACTTCAGGCATTTAGGCGAATTACTGCAGCAAAAAGCCACCGAGCTTGATGGTATGAGCGCACTCATCAACTGGTTTGAGCAAGCGCTTATTGAAAACCAGCCTAGTGAAGATGCGCAGCTACGCATTGAGAGCGAGCAAAACCTAGTACAAATTGTCACCATTCACAAAAGTAAAGGTTTGGAGTACCCAATTTGCTTCATCCCCTTTGTGAGCCTAAGCCGAGATAATCGTAAAAAGCCATCACCAATGCTGTATCACGACAACAATCAGTTGATTTGGGATATTGAACAAACAGATGAAGGTTGGGAGCGACAAAAGCGTGAAACCTTAGCCGAAGATCTGCGTTTGTTATATGTTGCGCTCACTCGCCCAGTGCTTAAGTGCTATTTGTATATCGCCAATCATAGCCGGTTTACCAAAAAATCGGGCATGACCAGTCAACTGCACGAAACCGCTATTGGTTACCTGTTAGGGATTGAAGACAAGGCCTGTGAATACGACAGACTGCTCACGCAGGCTAAACGTTTACAACAAACTTGCCCCGTTGCAATGAGCCTACATGAATTAGCCCCTGCAGGTAGCGGCAATCTTGCAGATGCTGAAATACGCCTACTTGAAACTTGCGATAGCGCACCAACACACTTTGCGCCTAAGTCTCTTAATCGCCCTCACCTGACACCTTGGCGTGTCGGCAGCTATTCCGGCTTAGTCAAACATGTTGCTCATGAAAAAGTACTGCCCGGTGCTGACGATGAAGTGTTTCCTGAAGTAGATGTCATCACCGATGAAGTCGATGACACACCCTCACGCTTTACGTTTGAGCGCGGCGCTAACGCCGGTAGTTTTATGCATCTTGTATTAGAGCTTATTGATTTTACTAATGCCGACAGCGATCTCAATGAACAGCTTCCTGTTGCTATGCTTAAATACGGCATAGATGAAAGCTGGACTGAAGTGCTTAAAGATTGGTACATGGATCTGCTGCATGCACCTTTGGCAACGGATGGGTCGTTAACTTTAGCGCAACTTAGCAATCAACAAAAATTGGTTGAAATGGAGTTTTACCTACCAATTGACGCACTCAATGCTGAAAAACTGAATCAATTGCTAAGTGAATTTGGCTACAGCGCAGGACTGGCTTTTGATGAGTTAAAAGGGATGTTAAAGGGCTTTGTGGATTTGACATTTGAGCACAATAATCAATTCTTTATCGCCGATTATAAGTCTAATCATTTAGGCGATGATCTAAATTTATATCATTTTAATAATATGCAGCAAGCGATCCGCTCTCACCGCTATGATCTGCAATACATTATCTATACCTTAGCGCTGCATAGGTATTTGTCATTACGTATGGCTAACTATGATTACGAGCAGCACATTGGTGGCAGTTTCTACCTCTTTTTACGTGGCATGTCGCAATCTAGCCCACAATCAGGAATCTACTACGACAAACCACCCAAATTACTTATTGAGAAGCTCGATGCTTTATTTAGCAATACTGCATCAGTGGAGGCAAAATGATCGCCGCAACTAAATCAATAAACGAGTTACTAAAAGAGTGGCAACAAGCTCGGTTAATGACCTCCCTAGATAGACACTTTGCCCTCGAAATGAGCAAACTACATGGAGAATCATCGCCTTTATTTACGCTGATATGCGCACTAGTAAGCCAGTACTTGTCGAGTCAACACACTTGTTTGCCACTTAGACAGATTGATTTTACGAATCCATTTAAAGAGCAATCGAGCCAATGCCAAATAGAGCTCGACCCTTTATCGCTAGAGCAAGCATTGCTGAACTTTGATGCCATAAGTACGCCAGAAGATGGCGCACTGACGCCGCTAATTCTTGATAAAGGTAATCTATACCTACAGCGCTATTATCAATATGAAACTGAAGTCGCAGACTCGCTTAAACGTTTGTCTTTTGCAGAGCAATATGCAGCCTCTCAGTTAACCGATATTGAGGCGGCAAGTGAACTATTAGGCAAGCTTTTCCCGCCTTCCGAGCAGCAATACGATTGGCAAAAAATAGCCACGGCTACTGCAATGACTAAAAAGCTCGCGGTGATCACCGGCGGTCCGGGCACAGGTAAAACCACAACGGTAACAAAACTGCTGTATTTACTCTGTTCAGGCCAAGATCTCACCATACGATTAGTTGCGCCAACCGGTAAAGCCGCGGCAAGATTAAGTGAGTCAATAAAAGCCTCCAAGCAACGCCTAGCCAGTGAACTGGCACAAGCCAATATTGCGGATTTAGACGAAAACATCGGCAAAGTGCCAGAAGATGCCGCCACCCTGCATCGCTTGTTGGGCGTTATTCCTAACTCACATCAGTTTAGACACCATAAAGATAACCCTTTACGTCTAGATTTATTAGTCATTGATGAAGCCTCTATGGTCGATTTGCCGATGATGCACAAGGTATTATCGGCGCTACCTGAGCATGCCAGCTTGATATTACTTGGCGATCAAGATCAGTTAGCTTCTGTAGAAGCAGGTGCCGTCCTTGCCGACATCTGTGCAGGTTTAAAACAGATATCAAAAACAACAGCTCAAAGCCGCTGGCAGATGCGCTATTCGCAGACTCAGGCTGAAAAACTCAGTCAATTAGCTAATAGCACCCTCGCCGAATTTACCCACCCTAACCCGAAAATTGGTGACAGCTTATGTATGCTAATGCACAGTCATCGTTTTCAAGGCGATGCAGGGATTGGCCAATTAGCTTTGGCTGTCAATCAGTCGAATTTGCCGCGTGTCGCCAAAGTTTGGCAACATGGCTATCAAGAACTGCGCTGGATAGAACACAGCCTGCTCAACCAACAAAGTCACGCTTCAAGCAATGCTGGGCTTGAAAGCCTGTTAGCTCAATCTGTTGAGCAGTATGGCATTTATCTAACTGCGGTTAATCAAGCTGTCTCCCAAGGAAGCCTTGATGCTGAAGCCGTTATCAATAGCTTTAACCAATACCGGATTTTATGTGCGATGCGCGCTGGCGAGTATGGTGTTGACGGGATAAACCAAAGCGTTACCTCAGCCCTAGCCGCTAGTGGCTTAATTAAACCCGAGCAAGAGTTTTACGCCGGTCGGCCAATTATTATTCAAAGTAACGACTATAACCTCGGCTTATTCAATGGTGATATTGGGCTTATCCTCCCGGATCCTCAAAGCCAAAGCGGACGATTAATGGCGCACTTTATCCAAGCTGACGGCAGCTTGCTAAAAGTGCTGCCAGCAAGACTTCCCAGCCATGAGACTTGTTACGCCATGACAGTACATAAAAGCCAAGGTAGTGAGTTCAGCCATGTATCGCTTGTACTGCCAATAAGACCCAGTGTGGCTCAGCAGCAATTACTCTCCAAAGAGTTAATCTATACTGCGATTACCCGAGCTAAGCATCACTTTACTTGTCTGGGTAGCCAAAAAGTTTTTGAACACGCCAGTACCTGTTTGACCCAACGGGCATCTGGCTTAGCCCAGCGACTCTGGCGTGATGCATAGTGAAAGATTTGATTTCAGACTGTAATGTAAACTAAGCGTAAAATGCTTAATCGACTCGAATATAAAAGCAGCATTTAAGCCATAAGCAACATGGATTACTTGCATTAAAAGGCGATTACGCCATAGTGATTCAGCTGACTTTTATTATGGGCAACTGCTGGAGAGAAAATGACCCAAAAGAATATATTACTATTGTGCGGTGGTGGTGGTGATGAACACAGCATCTCACTCTTATCAGCCAATTTTTTTGAAGCCCAATTAGCCACGTTATCCCATTTCAATGTGCTACGCGTTGAGCTTAATGCCCAAGGCCAATATCACACTCAAACAGGCGAACTGTGTGAGCTAACCAATAGCAGACAAATTCGCTTTGCAGACCAAAGCAAAACCGCTTGGGATGTGGATTACGTGATCCCCTGTATGCACGGCTACCCGGGTGAAACCGGTGATATTCAATCTTACTTTGAGCTTATCAATCTGCCGTACTTTGGCTGTGAATCTGAGGCCAGCAGTAACTGCTTCAATAAAGTTACCGCTAAAATGTGGTTTAGCGCCCTTGGGATCCCCAATACGCCATATATTTTCTTAAATGAATTTAACAATGATGCCATTAAGCAAACTGAACAAGCGTTAGAAAAATGGGGCTCAATCTTTATTAAAGCGGCATCACAGGGCTCATCAGTCGGCTGTTACCGCGTTGATACACTTGAGCAATTAGCGACTTCACTTGAAGAAGCCTTTAAGTACTCACCTTACGTTGTGGTAGAAAAAACCATTAACGCCCGTGAACTTGAAGTTGCGACCTATGAAGTTAACGGCGAAATTGTTGCCACTAAACCGGGTGAGATTGTTTGTGCTAGCAATACTTTCTATAGCTTTGATGAAAAGTATGCTGAAAATAGCCAAGCACAGACAGTCATTGAAGCCGATGTCGATGACTTAATTGGCCAGCAGATCCAAGAGTATGCCATTAAGGCATTTAAAGGCATGAAACTACGCCATTTATCAAGAATCGACTTCTTTTTAACTGACGAAAATGAAATTTTGCTTAATGAAATTAATACTTTCCCTGGGCAAACGCATATTTCAATGTTCCCTAAAATGCTGCAA
Organism: Shewanella sp. 10N.261.52.F9; assembly: GCF_041471165.1. Lineage (NCBI taxonomy): Bacteria > Pseudomonadati > Pseudomonadota > Gammaproteobacteria > Alteromonadales > Shewanellaceae > Shewanella > Shewanella sp. 10N.261.52.F9. The sequence goes on along the minus strand of NZ_JBFRNX010000024.1, from coordinate 93,131 downwards.
AACCACGGTCATAACTTTGCCCAGTACTTATCGAGCAATATTTTAGAACAGCTTAAATAAACCTATTGTTCAACACTGACGCCGTAACGCAAATATAACGCTGCGATAAAGCCATCTTGGTACATCCCTATTAGGGTACTATCTAGGTGGCTTTTTAATCTAGGCTCAAGATCAATATTACACGCCATGGCTCTAATAGAGGTATAAAATATAAGCTCTGGTTTTCCTAACTCAACTTGATATAAATCCATATTCTCCCTAGCGCTCATGATCTCTGACGCCATTAAGTCTATTCGGTTATATTGCAGCTTTCTTATATTTTGCTGCCCATTTGAGGCCAGTTCAACATTATAGCCAAGCTCTATTAAGTACTCGGCAATCCCGCTTCCTAAATAAGAACCTATGGCTAATGATTTTGCATCGCTAAGACTGGTTAACGATACCCTTTGCCCCTCTGCGCTATATAAACCGTAGCGAGAGATCAACATCGGGCTAATCCATTGATAATCAGCTTCGCGCTCTTGGCTGCGCTCAATAGGAGTAACACAATAATGTTCACTCTTACGGACAGTCAGAAGTGCCCGCTTTAACGGCACAAAACTTAATTGATAATCGACTTTGGCCCGACTAAACAATTCTGCGACTAATTCTACAAGCATTCCCTTCTGCAGCCCTTGTTCCACATAGGCAAAGGGCGGAGAATCATAGGTTAAGACTTGCAGGGTTATTGTCTCAACCTTGCTATCATCTGCATTAGCAAAACCTATAAAAGCTAGCAGTGCAAAACAAACTTTTAGCCAATTATTGCCACACACGGATAGCCTCCTCATAAGACAAGGTACGGCCTCGAACAGGCAAATTCATGAGCGGCTTAGGAGCGCCAGTTTTCTGTAGCCATAACTCTTTATCAATACGCGGATTTAACTTTGGGCTACACGATCCAGTTGATGACACCTCGATTTTAGCTAAATGAGCATCCACCTCTTCAGCCATTTCATCTAAGGCTTGTTGGGCACTATTTTTTCCTTCAACAACCATCGAAAGATAGCGCCACCAATAAACTGACATACCAGGGTAATCAGGCACATTATTACCTGTTGGCGTCCATATATCTCTTCCTTTACTTCGATAAAACTCAATCAATCCTCCCAAATAAGGGGCTTTGGCTGTAACTTCCGCAGATCTCAGATCTGACAATCTAACTGGAGTATAACTTTTAAGTAATTTCTTCAAACTGACTGTTTTAGACACTACAAATTGGGCATATAGCCACGCAGCCTGTCGCCGTTCAAGCGGTGTTGAAGCCAAAAATGTCCAAGCCCCTGTATCTTGATAACCCGACTTCATGCCCTGTTGCCAGTATTTCCCCACTGGCGACGGTGCAACTCGCCATTTAGGTGTGCCGTCATGATTAACAATCACTGAACCAGGCTTAGTAAAATTTTCGATATCAGCGCTATACCAAAAGATCTGTTGGGCAATAACACCTTTGGCTGCCCATGCAAGAGACTGTGAAAAATAAAGATCTTTAGCGCTCTTAGGCGCATATTTAAGCCAATCGACATATTTCTCTACCGCATATACTGCAGCAGGACTGTTTAATGCGCCGCCTCTTGCAGTACTGACACCAACAGGTCGACAGTCTTCAACACGGATCCCCCACTCATCCACTGGCGAGCCATTGGGTAACCCAGTATCGCCAACTCCCGCCATTGATAACCACGCATCTGAAAGACGCCAGCCTAATGACGGGTGGGTTTTAGCATAATCCATATGGCCGTAGATCCGCTCACCATCAATTACTTGAACTTTTTCACTAAAAAACTCTGCGATATCTTCATAAGCTTGCCAATTCTGGGGCACCCCAAGTTCATAGCCATATAGGTTTTTAAATAATTGCTTTAATTCAGGACGTTGAAACCAATCTTGACGATACCAGTACAAATTAACAAACTGCTGATCCGGTAATTGATACAGTTTTCCATCTGGGCTAGTTGTAAATTTTAAACCAATAAAATCATCTAAATCGAGGGTTGGTAAGGTAACCTTTTTACCAGCTCCAGCAATGAAATCACTTATGGGCACAACATAGCTTTGTCTAAAGTGAGTACCAATTAAATCACTATCACTAATGTATGCGTCATATAAATTTTGTTTGGTACGATTTTGAATCGACATTTTATGCAATACATCATCTTCGCCAGTAACTTCATGGATAACTTTAATCCCAGTGATTTAGCTAAAACTTCAGATTCATAAATGTGGGTAGCAATACGCTCAGATGTCACCCTAATGGTCAGATGTTGATAGGGTTTTGCCGCATCAATAAACCATTGCAGCTCTTGCTGTTGCTGAGCTTTGGTCAAGGTCGATGGTTGGAATTCATTCGTTATCCAGTCTATTGCGTTACCCTCGCCTATGGCTGTACGGCTTGAGCCTACAAACATTAACAAACAGATTATGCTCATACGCAACTTACACTGTTTAGCCACCCACCTTCTCCCTGATAGTGATTTCCCCGCTAAATAGGCTATAGCGGCTACTGGACACGCTAGGATAACGTATACGATAAAAACAAAAAAGCCAGTGCAATTTTGCACTGGCTTCTAATTTGACTCAAAATTAAGGCTTACCAGCCTTCTACTCCTTTCATATCGGGAAGTTGATGTGCAATTCCTTTATGACAATCAATACAGGTCTTTTCACCACTAGCCAATGACGTTGAGTGCATATTTGAAGCTCGTTGAGACTGACGCGTAAAGTCCATGTAATCAAAGTTATGACAGTTTCGACATTCCAATGAATCGTTAGCCTTTAAACGCGCCCACTCATGCTCGGCAAGTTCTAAGCGTTTTGCTTCAAACTTTTCTCGAGTATTAATGGTACCAAAAAGCTTGCCCCAAACTTCTTTTGAAGCTTGCATCTTACGGGCTATTTTATCGGTCCAATTGTGTGGTACGTGACAATCAGGACACGTCGCTCTCACACCACTTCGGTTAGTAAAGTGGATGGTAGATTGAAGCTCTTGATACACGTTATTTTCCATCTCATGACAGCTAATACAAAACGCTTCGGTATTGGATACTGATAACGCCGTATTAAAGCCCCCCCAAAAAATTACCCCAGCAATAAAGCCACCGAGTGTTAGAAAACCTAAGCTATAGTGCACACTTGGCTTTCTGAGTACTGCCCAGACTTTCTTAAGGGTAGCGAGTAATTTCGCAATCATAACCGCTCCTAGTGCTTAGCTTCTTTCTTAACGTCAGCTTTTATTAGTGTATCCATATCGACAAACTCATTAGGCACTAATAATTTAGCGTCTAACTGCGGTACATGGCACTGGGTACAGAAATAGCGTCTTGGTGACAGCGTTGCCAAAAAGTTATTCTCACGGTCCATATAGTGAGTCACACTCACCATCGGCGCTTGCGAGTCACCCGTTCGAGTACGAGCATGGCAAGACATACACTTATTAACGTTAAGGTTAAGCTGATAGCCATCAATCTTGTGCGGAATAACGGGTGGCTGCATTGGGTAATTACGCACCTCTTTTACATCGGAGTTGATCACCTTTTGCATGACCGGCGGAGTCGGCTCAATATTAAGCGGCGCTTCACGCAGCGTTGCGATTTTATCGGCGGGGATCCCGTCTGCCGATACACTAAATGCGCTACTTAGCGAGATGGCCATCAAGGCAGCAGCGGATACACGTAGTAATGTTTTCATGATATTGCTCCTATGCCTTAACGATTTTAACGGCGCACTTTTTAAAGTCAGTTTGTTTTGACAAAGGATCCGTCGCATCTAGGGTCACTTTGTTAATCAACTGACTGGCGTCAAACCAAGGCACAAAAACAAGACCGACTGGTGGCTTATTACGACCTCTGGTTTCAACACGGGTTTTAATTTCACCTCGACGGGAAATAACACGTACTTCATCACCACGGCGCAGGCCACGTTTTTTAGCATCATCTGGGTGCATAAAACACACCGCATCAGGAAACGCTTTATAAAGCTCTGGTACACGCTGCGTCATTGAGCCTGAATGCCAATGCTCTAGTACGCGTCCTGTCGATAACCAAATATCAAACTCTTCATCAGGCGATTCAGCAGCATGCTCATAAGGCAGAGCAAAAATAACCGCTTTACCGTCAGGTTTTCCGTAAAATTCGAAACCTTTACCCGCCTTCACATACGGATCGCTGCCTTCTCTAAAGCGCCATTTGGTTTCTTTACCATTGACCACTGGCCAGCGCAGACCATGCACTTCATGGTAGGTATCAAATGGTGCTAAGTCATGACCATGGCCACGACCAAATGTGGCATATTCTTCAAACAAGCCTTTTTGCACATAGAAACCAAAATCTTTAGCTTCATCATTCATGTACTTGCTATCGGTGTCAGACAATGGGAACTTTTCAACATTGCCATTCTGGTAGAGCACTTCAAATAATGTCTTACCTTTAAATTCAGGATTTGCAGCCAGTACATCAGCAGGCCAAACCTCATCGGTTGTAAAACGCTTAGAGAACTCCATTAACTGCCACAGATCTGAGCGAGACTCTCCTGGTGCTTTGACCATTTGATGCCAAAACTGGGTACGGCGCTCTGCATTACCATATGCGCCCTCTTTCTCAACCCACATCGCTGACGGTAAAATCATGTCTGCAGCTTGAGTTGTTACTGTTGGATAAGCATCTGAGACAACGATAAAGTTTTCAGGGTTACGGTAGCCCGGTAAACCTTCCTCATTAATGTTTGGGCCAGCCTGCATGTTGTTATTGACTTGCACCCAGTACATGTTCAAGTCGCCATCTTTCAAACGGCGGTTTTGCTCAACAGCATGATAACCAGGTTTTGGAGGAATAATGCCACTTGGAATGCGCCAAATTTTCTCAGCAATCGCTCTGTGCTTCGGGTTATTTACCACTAAATCGGCCGGTAAGCGATGAGAGAAAGTACCCACTTCACGCGCGGTACCACATGCTGATGGTTGCCCAGTAAGTGAGAATGGACTGTTACCAGGCGTAGAGATCTTACCCGTTAGCAGATGGATATTATAAATCAGGTTATTACACCAAACGCCACGAGTGTGCTGGTTAAAGCCCATGGTCCAGAATGACGTGACTTTTCTATCAGGGTCGGCATAAAGCTCAGCTAACTCAATCAGTTTATGCTCTGGTACCCCAGAAAGTTCACTTACCGACTTAACGTCGTAATCTGCTACAAACTCTTTAAAGGCTTCAAAATCTATTGGCGTAGAATCACCTGCGGTTTTGACATTTTTAGCAGCTTTTTGCAGTGGATGTGATGGACGCAGGCCATAACCAATATCGGTTTCACCTTTACGGAAGTTAACGTGCTTGTTAACAAAATCCCAGTTTACTTTATCATTTTGAATAATGTAGTTGGCAATGAAGTTCAGCATAGCCAAATCGGTTTGTGGGGTAAACACAATCCCTAAGTCTGCAAGATCAAATGATCTATGCTCAAAGGTTGATAACACTGATACTTTGACATGTGGTGCGCTTAAGCGGCGGTCGGTAACCCGGCTCCATAAAATCGGGTGCATCTCTGCCATATTAGAGCCCCAAAGTACAAAGGCGTCGGCAGCTTCCATATCATCATAACACCCCATAGGCTCATCGATACCAAAGGTACGCATAAAGCCCCCCACAGCAGATGCCATACAATGGCGTGCATTAGGGTCAATATTGTTTGAGCCAAAGCCCGCTTTCATCAGTTTAGAAGCGGCGTAACCTTCCCAAACCGTCCACTGACCAGAGCCAAACATACCTACTGCAGTCGGGCCTTTTTCTTTAATGGTTTTTTTCCATTTATCCGCCATGGCGTCAAAAGCCGTGTCCCAAGAGATCGGCGTAAACTCACCATTTTTGTCATATTTGCCATTGGTCATACGCAGCAAGGGCGTTTGTAATCTGTCCTTGGCGTACATGATTTTTGACAGAAAATAACCTTTAATACAATTTAATCCACGGTTCACTTCACTTTCAGCATCACCGTGAGTCGCTACCACTTTGCCATCTCGCGTGGCAACAATCACCGAGCAACCCGTACCACAAAAACGGCACGGCGCTTTATTCCATTCTAGTTTTGTTTCTTCAGAACTCGTGATTAGATTACTCGCGGTTGCGGGTAGAGCTAAACCAGCTACGCTCGCTGCGGTTAATGCGGCGTTAGCTTTCATAAATTCGCGTCTGTTCATTTTCATTGTTCACCCTCTTCAAGCACTTCACTTTGGTGATAAACCATTGCAGCCGACAACACACCGGGGATGGCGTTTATCGTTTCAATATCTGTCATTAGTGATTTCTGGCTTGCGCCTTCTAGCACCACGACCAATTTCACTTCGTTGTTAACCGAGAGATCGGCATTTTCCATTTTGATAATGGCTTGCCTTACCTCGGACATCTGTTCTGGCTGCACTTGGAGTACCAAGCTTGTTACGTGAAGTTCATTGCTCATCTGTATCACTCTGTTTATTTATATTTTTGTTTTTATAGGTTTAACCTGCACCTGGCGGCCCGGTTAGAATTTGGCTAAACCAAATTGCAAAACCCAAGCCTGATACAAGCAAAACGGATAAAAGTGGCGCGAGAAACACGGTTAGGAAAATGAATATTCTAAACTCTAGTTTTTTCTCATCATTTGGTGTGGAACTCATAAATCCTCCAACAAGTGGGGCTGTCTAACATGATTCTTATTGTGAGTTGATGGTAAAGAGACCTAATTAACTGCGTATTGCAACCTAGTGTTAACTGTCTACTTCCTGCTAAAAAATGATATCAATAACTTAACAATCATCTGTATACCCACAATTCGGTAAAAGCATACCCATGTTGATCCAGATCATCGTTTAGAACCAATTAGTGTACTCAAACACCTTTCCAAACGAATTGAACGATTAAAAGTTAGTAAATACCATTAATTAAGCTATTCACAACACACTAAACAATGGGTGATACATGGTTAAACATCAATCACTAGAGGGTGTTTTTTAACAAAATATTCACCAAGAGGTATTAAGCTTATTTTAAGGCTGCTCAATTTTTGACCTGTGAAGTGATTATTAAGTTAGGCGAATGAGCAAGAAGACGATAATAGCTTTCGATTTTTGCTCACCAGCCCTCGACGCCTTGCATATCTGGAAGTTGATGTGCGATACCCTTATGGCAATCGATACAGGTTTTTTCACCGCTTTCTAAAAAGGTGGAATGCATTTTGGCTGCGCGATCTGATTGACGAGTGAAATCCATATAATCGAATTCGTGACAGTTACGGCATTCGAGTGAGTTGTTGGCTTTTAATCGTGTCCATTCTCGCTGCGCCATCTCTTTACGATGGGCTTCAAACTTCTCAGGCGTATCAATGGTACCTACTAGATAGGCCCAAACCTCTTTTGACGCTTGCATTTTTCGGGCGATTTTATCGGTCCACTTATGCGGAACATGACAGTCATGGCAAGTGGCACGAACGCCACTACGATTAGAGAAATGGATGGTTGGCTCCATCTCTTGATAAACATTTTGATGACAACTGCTGCAAAACTCTTCGGTACTCGAAAGCTCTAACGCCGTATTAAACGCCCCCCAAAAGATAACCCCAGCGACAAAGCCCCCTATCACTAAAAAGCCTAAGCTATAATGAACGCTTGGTTTTTTAAGCACTTGCCATATTTTATTGAGAAAGACTTTTAGCTTCGCCATAGTAATTCCTTTTTGTCGTCAAACATTGTTTTGCAGCAAAGGCGGATTACAGTCTGTTAAAAATACTGTTTAAAATCATAAACCTTTAAACGTTCCACCCCCTTAGAACACTTAATCAGTATATGTTCAAGCTAGCCTACCTGCTCAACATTTAATCTAAACCTATTAATTACTACCTCGAACGATAAGGATTAGATCACTTTTAATTTCTTTAAAGATCACTGTTTGAGAACGTGCAGGAAAGAGACTGAAAGCAAAGAGACAATGAACACGAGATATGATTTTTTAGATACAAAAAAGCGCACCTAAAAAGGTGCGCTTCATCTGTAAACAATAAAGCGAATTACACTTGCGCGATTTGATTCAGAATACGCTTTTCTGAGATTGGATAAGCCGTACCTAGCACCTGGGCAAAACAGGACACTCGATACTCTTCAATCATCCATCTAGCTTCAATCAAAGCATCTGGCACAGGTTGTGACTTAGGCAAGTTCGCCATTTGCGCTTTAAGCAGCTCTTGTACCTTATTAACACTCAGCATATGAATGCGGTCGCGGTTAGGGTCAACAGGTAGCTTCTCTAAGCGGTTTTCAATGCCTTTTAGGTAACGGTTCAAATCACCAAGACGTTGCCAACCAGACTGCTCAACAAAGCCTTTAAACACTAATTGGTCTAACTGGCTTTGAATATCACTCATCGCAAACGCAATATCTAAGCTAATTTTTCCCTTAAGGCGTTTTTTAGTACGATTGTAAATCGTCAAAATCTCTTCGACTTTTAAGGCAATCTTTTCGGCCGTAGGGTTAAGCTCTTGTCTCACCCAATCTTTAGCTTCAGTAAAGGCGCTTTCTGAGCGAACATCAATGCCCTTCTCATCCAGTAGCTGCTGCACTGCCGCAGATAGAATGTCATCAATTAAGATATTCACCTGACCAAAAGGATTAAAATACATCGCAAGCTTTGCCTTGTTTGGCAGTGACTTTTGCAAATGTTTTACCGGCGATGGAATGTTCAGTAATAGCAAACGCTGTAGACCAATACGATGCTGCTTTTGCGCTTCAAATTCATCATCAAATAATTTGATCGACACGCTGGTTTTATCATCCACCAGCGCAGGAAACGCTTTAACTTCGAAGTTGCCCTTCTTTTGCTCAAACTGTTTAGGTAAATCGCCAAAGGTCCATTGCTCTAGCCCTTTTTTCTCAATACCTGAGTCAGCAACGCTGCGAATAGCCTGCACGACTTGGCCTTGCATACTCGCCTTTAATGGCTCTAACTCGCGCCCTTCTGCAAGTAATTTCCCCTTGTCACCTTCGATCTTAAAGTTAACTAAAAGATGCTTGGCTAGCTGAGAAGTATCAAAATCTTCTGGTAAAATCCGTGTTCCGCTCATACGCAACAGCTGTTTGCACATGGCATCGATTAAAGGTAACTCAAACGGTGTCATCGCCTGTAAACAGGCTTTGGCATAATCTGGTGCAGGCACAAAATTACGGCGCAGTGCTTTTGGTAATGACTTGATGAGTGCAATACACTTTTCTTCACGCAAGCCCGCCACTATCCAGTCAAAATCACTTTCATCAATCTGGTTAATCAGCGCGACCGGAATATGCACAGATACGCCGTCATCAGGCAGCGATGGCTCAAAATGATAACTGACTTTAAGCACCAAGTTGCCTTTGTGCCATTTCTCGGGGAAATCTAGTGCTGAAATATGCTCGCTACTGCGCTGCATCAAGCTTTCACGCTCAAAATCTAATAGATCAGGCGTGGACTTTTTAGCCGCTTTCCACCATTTTAAAAACTTTGGTGCGTTATATATACCATCAGGGATCTTCGGCTCATAAAACGCATATAAGGCTTGTTCATCAACCAAGATATCGCGGCGGCGCGACTTATGTTCAAGTGATTCAATGTCGAGCAATAGCTTCTGGTTGTTAATAAAGAAGGCTTCGTTAGTACGTAACTCACCATCAGCCAGAGCTGAGCGAATAAAGATTTCACGCGCTTCGACGGGCTCAACTGGACCATATTGTACTTTGCGGCGATTAACAATTTGTAAGCCATACAGTACTTGGTTTTCAAGTGCTACCACCGAGCCTTGTTTTGATTCAAAGTGTGGCTCTACGTAATTCTTTTTCACTAGATGCGCCGCTAGCGGCTCAACCCATTCAGGTTGGATTTTGGCGCAGCAACGGGCAAATAAACGCGATGTTTCCGTCATCTCTGCCGCCATGATCCATTTAGGACCTTTTTTAGCTAGAGGGGAGCCCGGGAACACAAAGAACTTACGGTTACGAGCGCCAAGATACTCGTTATCTTTATCTTTAAAACCGATATGGCTTAATAGACCGGTTAATAACGAGCGATGCAAGCCTTCATAATCAAGCTCATCGCTTGGCGAGTTAAGCTTCCACTTAAGCTCATGGGTCGCTTGCCTTAGCTGGGTGTACAAGTCTTGCCATTCGCGCACCCGTAGATACGCTAGGAACTCCGCCTTACATTGCTTTCTAAACTGGCTACTCGACAGCTCTTTCTGGCTTTGTTTAATGTGATCCCACAGGTGTAACCAAGAAACAAAGTCTGAATCTTTATCGCTATATCGATTATGTGCCTGATCGGCTGCTTGCTTCTTGTCCATTGGACGTTCACGAGGATCTTGAATAGATAGACCCGCAGTGATCACTAAAGCTTCATGTAAGCAACCGTTTTGCTGAGCTTCTATCACCATACGCGCTAAACGAGGATCCACCGGAATATGCGCTAACTGACGACCAAGCTGAGTTAAGTCGAGTCTGCCCTTCTTTTTCACTACCGCTTGTAACTCTTCTAGCAGCATAAAACCGTCACGAATGTAACGCGAATCAGGCGGCTGAATAAACGGGAAGCCTTCAATATCGCCTAAGCCAATCGATAGCATTTTTAGAATAACTGAGGCTAAGTTAGTGCGTAAAATCTCTGGATCGGTAAAGCCTGGACGCGAAACAAAATCATCTTCGCTATATAGACGAATACAAATACCCGGCGCGACACGGCCACAACGGCCTTGACGCTGGTTAGCACTTGCCTGAGAAATCGGCTCAATCGGTAAACGCTGTACTTTAGTGCGGTAACTGTAGCGGCTTATACGTGCAGTACCTGGGTCAATAACGTAGCGAATACCAGGTACCGTCAATGAAGTTTCGGCAACGTTTGTCGCTAATACAATGCGACGACCGACATGGCTCTTAAATACTTTTGATTGCTCGCCATAAGATAAACGCGCGTATAAAGGTAAGATCTCGGTGTCACGATAATTACGACGATTTAGCTGCTCAGCCACATCACGAATTTCGCGCTCACCATTCATAAAGATGAGAATGTCGCCTAGGCCTTCTTGCATCAGCTCATCGGTCGCAGCAAAAATGCCATCAATCAAATCAAGATCGTCATCTTTGTCTTGCACTAATGGGCGGTAGCGAGTTTCAACCGGATAAGTACGGCCTGACACTTCTATCACAGGCGCGTTATTAAAGTGTTTTGAAAAACGGTCAACATCAATGGTTGCCGAGGTAATAATCACTTTAAGATCCGGACGCTTGCTCAATACGTTTTTCAGATAACCCAAAATGAAATCGATGTTAAGACTGCGCTCATGCGCTTCATCGATAATGATAGTGTCGTATTGATTGAGATATTTATCATTAGTCAACTCAGCCAATAAAATACCATCGGTCATCAATTTGATGTATGAGGTATCGTTAATGGCGTCAGCAAAACGAACTTTAAAGCCCACGGCTTCACCTAATGGTGTGTTCATCTCTTCAGCAATACGCGTTGCAACACTTCTTGCAGCTAGGCGGCGTGGCTGAGTATGACCAATCAGTCCACGTGTACCTAAGCCTAGCTCTAAACAGATCTTGGGTAACTGTGTGGTTTTACCTGAGCCGGTTTCACCGGCAACAATCACCACTTGATTGTTAGCAATGGCGGCTGCAATCTCATCGCGTTTTTGCGATACAGGTAGGCTGTCTGGATAAGTAATACTTGGGCGGTTCGCTAAACGCTGCTCCACTTTTTTACGTGACTCAAGCGCGACAGTTTCAAGTTTTTCAAGCGTGGCGGTTTTCTTGTCTGAGTCAGGCTCTTTTCGAAGCCTAAACAGACGACGCCTAATATAGGCAGCGTCAGCTTCATAACAGTGTTTTAAGAATGCGTTAGATAAAGGATGCTGTTGCGAACTCAAGTGCAAATTCCATAGCCAAGACGAAAGAAAGTGATCCTAGCAAGGAACGCTGACGGTTGGTATAGCTGACTTAAAATACTTTACCTCTATCTCTAGGTTATCGGTAATTTAAATTTAGGATTGGTGTTTCTCTAGGCACAAAAAACACAAAAACGCATTTACTGCCCTTTTGTGTCTTATGCTTTTAATAAATGTAGTTGTACTTAACCTGTTATTAAATGAGTTCGTTTGCTATCCTGCAGCGCAGTAAACTAGGCCGGCGTTAAATAACATTGCTGCATATAGGTGTTAATGGCTTGCAATACATTGGTTCGATTGATAGTACCGATGACTTTACCTTCTTCAACAACCGGATATACCTTAGGCTTAGGGCCAAGCATTTGTTCTGCTAACAGAAGCACACTGGTACTCGGTGTTACTGATAGCACATCGGTGCGCATACAATCTTTAACAATCGCAGTTAAATCACAGTGGTAACTACTTTTAAGCATTGCCGCTAAACAATCTTGCTGCGATAAAAAGCCCACTAAAGAACCGTCAGCTTCAACTACTGGTGCACCGAGTTTTTTATTATCAAGCAGTTTTTCAACCGCTGTGGCCAACGACATAGTTGGCGTTAACAATACAGGTTGACGATCCATATGCTCTTGTACATTTATTGAATCCATTTCGTTCCCCTATTTGGTTGTTCTATCGTTAGTTTAGCTAAGAATGAACAACAAGGGTGTGGATTAAACCGATAAGCTTAATCGCCCAAAAGAAAATTTAAAGGGTATGTCAAACAGAACGCAAACTCAGCAAAACAAATGGCGCTTACATCAGCTCAAAATTACAGAGTTCTACAATACTAGAACAACTTCAAAATGAAGCAATCACTACACATTTTAAGCGCTTAAATGTTTAGAAAGAAAAGTGGCCCCAAGTGTTGTCTGCAGACTGATAGCATATATAAGCTGTATTATTGGTATTTAGCTGAGGTAATAAATTCACTAAATGTCTCACACCACACTATTACAGTATTATATTTTGACACTTGAATACCTTGGGGCATTTTAACTGTAAAGTGATTAAAGGTTGTAACAGGACCAACGAAAATCATATTGGCTTTCAATCGCTTAAAATCAGTTTCAGTTTCAACAAATTCCGGTGATAAATAAAGCCTATAATCTGGCCCAGGCGCAAGGCTTCCTACTAATGTAATATGCTCCTGACCAACCAATATCTTCCCTTCTCCCCAGTGAAAATAATCACTGTCTTTCAGGTCTTTTTTGAAGGTCCCTACATACTGTGCTTGAGAAGATAGCGTTGATAATTCAGCGACTGTTGGTGATGCTGGCGCAATAAGAATAGGCAATATATAAATGCCTAAAGCCACTCCAAATAAACCTATAAGCAAGTGGCTTATTAACAGTAATATCATTTTCTTTAACTTCATATCTTTGCCTTTTTTAAAAACGTCCGACAACTCTAATATAATGAAGTAAGGCTGATTATGTCACGACTAAACAACAAGCACGACTGACTTTGTTAATCTGAATCCAATCGCTTGTTAGCATACTCTGCACTGAACCTATCATTAGCTTAACCTCTGCACCACCAAATAATAAGTAACCTCAAAAGATACCTATAAAATGTTCTTAGGTAAGATTAAAAGTAAATGATGACAATTAGAAGGTGGTCATTCAACGACAGCAACTAGTTACTACAAATTCCAGCGACAAAAAAACCGAACAGCGTTAACGATTCGGTTTTTAGATTTAGCATATTGCTTAAAAGCAAATTACTTACAAAGCGGCTCTCTAAAGCTAACGCCTGTATCCCAAGGTTGTTCAATCCAGGTATCTTGAGCAATATCGACAATGTAATCATCAACAAGTGGCTTACCCGCTGGCTTAGCACATACGGTAACGAACTTAGCTTTAGGATAAATTTCGCGCACGATTTTAGCTGTTGAGCCACTATCCACCAAATCATCAATTACGATGAAGCCTTCACCATCTCCCGGTGCTTGCTTAATGATTTTAGTTTCTCTTTGATGATCGTGATCGTAGCTTGAAATACAGATGGTATCTACATGACGAATACCTAACTCGCGAGCCAGAATTGCAGCTGGTACCAAACCGCCACGGCTAACAGCAATAATACCTTGCCATTGCTCGACAGGTAGTAAACGTTCGGCCAATTCACGGGTATAACCTTGCATTTGATCCCAAGTGATCAGAAATTTTTTGCTCATGTGCAACCTTTTTATGCGAGTACGCTATTTTGAGGGGGAAGAGATTGCGCGGCATTTTGGCTTTTTATTCATAGTCATACAAATAAATATTAGTGAGCTATTTCACAGATTTAGACTTCGCCTAAATTAGGCTCACTTTACAACACCACCAAAGTATAAGCCGTTACACTATAAGACTAATTTTATAAATAATTATTAACTAATATGGTGAGTTAATGCTAGATATGCCCCGTAAAAAATAGCTCTGCTAGATAGTAACGGTAGACGACGAGCTGTTATTTTGAGCGTACTATTTTTGGTTAAGAACGATTAACTCAAATTAATCGCTTTGATTTGCTGGTACTTTTCTAAAACGCCATTACGGTTTAAGCCACGTTTTACATTACTACAAAGCTTACCAAATCGGCGAATGTCATCAAATTGTGGCACATTACCGTTAGCAATTGCACTTTCCCAATAGCTAAGTTCGGTATCTACCAACTCAAGTAACTTTTTAGGGCAGCCTAAACAATTTCCATCAGGTCCACAAACAAAGGTCTCAGACTCATATAGCGGGAACTCTTGTTTAACCTGCTCAATAATTTGCATCATGGCAGTTGCTCTATCGGGCTTTTTAGTGGTGCAGATTTGAGCTTTCATGGGCATGACGGCTTTGATTAAAAGTAAGGTAATGAGGCCAATGATTGCGTTTACGTACCTCGTTACCCACATTATAAACCTTTAGTAAGTATTTAATTAGTGAATAACAATTTAAATTGAATGGTCAACAAAAAAGCCCTAATATCCAAAGAATTAGGGCTTACTCACGTACCATCTAGCTTAAGTTAAATTATAAGTCAGACCATATCATTACTTGAGCGGGTTCGTTGTTTTTACGCGTTGCGCGGTACATACCTTCGGTATTAAAAGGTGTCGCGATATTGCCGCGATGATCAATAGCAATAACCCCACCTGTTCCACCTGCAGTTATTAAACGCTGATTAATCACTTCATCTGCCGCTTGAATAATCGATTTATTCTGATATTTAACTTTTGCACAAATATCACCAGCTACGTGATATCGAATAAAATATTCGCCATGCCCCGTTGCGGAAACCGCACATACTCCATTTTCCGCGTAAGTGCCTGCGCCGATAACCGGTGAATCGCCAATGCGACCAAAGCGTTTTGCAGTCATGCCTCCTGTAGAGGTTCCCGCTGCTAGGTTTCCATTTTGGTCAAGTGCAACCGCTCCAACCGTGCCAAACTTGTAATCGAATTCACTATAATCGAGGGCACTTTGTTGATAATTATGATGGCTACTTGAGCCAATACTTGCTTGGTAATCTGGATTAGATTCTGCTTTTTGAATTTTTTCTTTCGCACTTTTTAACTGTTGGTAACGATTATCGGTATCAAAATGGTTAGCAGGTACAAGCTGATATCCCTGAGTTAAGGCAAACTCCTCAGCGCCTTGACCTGACAACATTACATGCGGTGACTTTTCCATCACAGTAATAGCCAAATCAATTGGATTCTTAATATGTTTAACCCCGGCCACTGCGCCAGCATTCATCGTTTTGCCATCCATAATAGAGGCATCTAACTCATGGGCACCATCAAATGTGTAAACAGCGCCAACACCTGCATTAAATAATGGGCTGTTTTCCAGAATATTTATCGATGTTTTAATTGCAACTAAACTATCACCACCCTTGGCCAATACATCATATCCAGCATCAACAGCTTCTTGTAACTTCTCGCGATAGGCTTTTTGCTGTTCAGCCGTTAAATTCGCTTTAGAGATGGTTCCAGCACCGCCATGTATAGCAATAGAAAAAGGTTTTTCATTTGCAGTCACATTTGCTGACAAACCTGTAGATAAAACAACCAACAATGCACTACTCAGGGCCTTATAATTCACAAACCTTCTCCAATTCTATTTATTTGCCCTCTTTGTAACCATTTTCAGCCATAATTACAATCAGCAACTTGCTTGAGTTCACGATTCTAGTGACAATAGGCTGTCCGCATTAAACCAATAATAAGAGTCTGATTTTTGTTGATAAGTTTCTTTCGAGTAACGTTTTCAATCTTGCTGATTGCCTGTCTTACATTGGCAACGTTTTCTGTACGAGCAAAGGATTGGTTAACTCTCGACATAAAAGGTGTCGAGGGCTCGTTAGCGCGTAACGTCAGCGCTCACCTTGGTGCATTACCCGACTCTAGCGTACAACGCCGAGCTTTTATCTTTAATGCTGAAGACAATATTGAAGCTGCTATGCATTCAATGGGCTATTACCACAGTAAAGTGAAGCAAGAAGTCGTTAACAATGACAAAAAACCTTGGGTACTCAAACTCACTATCGATGCAGGTAAACCAACATTAATAAGTTGGGTTGATATCCAAGTAAAGGGAGAGATGCAAACCGATCCTCTTTTTGAAAAATGGCTCAGCACATTAAAAGTGCGCCCAGGTGATCGCCTTAATCAAGGTGTTTATGATGATATCAAATCGCAACTATTAACGCTTGCGCTTGCGCGCGGCTATTTTGATGGCAAGTTTGATAAAGCTGAAATTGTCGTTGACCGAGACTTTAACACTGCAAAAATCGCACTATATTACAACTCGGGCAAACGCTATCACATAGGTGAAGTAACTTTTACTGGCTCGACCCTAGAACCACAACTGTTGCAACAATTGGTACCATTTAAATTAGATGCGCCATACAGTACGGGTAACTTGGGCCAGTTAAATAGGCAGTTATTAGACACTGGCTACTTTTCAAATATAAAAGTTCTCCCTTTGGTTGATCAGGTAGAAGGCATACAAGTACCTGTTAGAGTAGAATTAAGCCCTAGACCTAACCATTCTATCGAGCTCGGATTAGGTGCAGACATTGGTAACACCGTAGACAATAATCTTGAGCCTCGAGTGCGAGTCACTTGGCGGACACCGCAAATTAACAAGTATGGCCACTCTCAGGAAACCACAGCAGAATGGTCACCAGAAAAGCCAAAATTCTTAACGACTTATACAATTCCATTGACTCATCCACTGGATGACCAATTGAAACTGCGCACGGGTATGCTGCGTGACAAATACGGCGTTACTCAAGTTTATGACGCTGAAGACCGTGACTTTAGTAATACTGGCCAGCTTGAGTCATCAAAAATGTTGTTTGCCGTAATTAGACAGCAACGACTAAAAAACAAATGGTTATTTAACTACTCAGCCGAGATCATGAAAGAGACTTATCAACAGTCCGGTGTTGATTATGATCCTCGCTATGTACTTTTTGGCACCAGCTTATCTAGAACTAGCCGAGGTGATAACTCACTCGATCCTAAATCAGGCTTCTTTCAATTTTATAGTATTGAATACGCAGACCCAGCATTAGGATCAGAGGTAAGACTTGCACGCCTACAATCTAAGTTTAAATGGATTGATACCTTTTTTGATAAACATCGAATTGTGTCGCGCTTAGACATGGCCGCTAACCTTACCAGTGACTCATCATTAGAAAATATACCGCCTTCGCTGCGCTATTTTGCCGGTGGTGACCAAAGTATTCGTGGTTATAGTTATAACGAGCTTGGCCCTTCAATTGATTCAGTCAATGATGAAGGCCAAGTTGTACGTGAAGTTGTTGGTGGACGTTACTTAATGGTCGGTAGTATTGAGTATCAATATTACGTAACCCCAACGTGGCGGGTCGCAACATTCATTGATGCTGGTAATGCTTTTGATGTTAACCAAATAGAATTAATTACCTCGGTGGGTGCAGGTATTCACTGGATCTCACCGATTGGCCCGGTAAAGCTTGATGTTGGTGTCGGCTTAAAAGAAACAGATACCATTAGCCGCCCATGGCGCATTCATATCACGATGGGAGCTGAATTATGATTGCTCCTGAAGATAAAACAAATATGCCGACATCGACTGAAAATAAAAAACCAGTTGCACTCAGCTATCGCCTTAAAATTTGGCGCTGGTTTAAACTATGTAGCCGTATTCTTATTTATGCCCCACTTCTGTTACTAATCAGCCTTGCCGTATTAATTGGTACCGAGTTTGGTAGCCATATTACCGTTAAGCTGGCAGATATGTTGGTGCCAGATCTCGAGGTTAGTTATAAGTCTGGGCAAATAAATCGTCAGTTAGAGCTTAACTATGGCACTTGGCAGATGAATGGTGTAGCCGTAGAGGTCAGCGATTTAGTCCTCGCTTGGAACCCGATGTGTTTAATGCAAAAACAGCTTTGTGTGGAGCAGCTTTCAAGCTCCAAAGTCAATGTTGAGATTGATACTGCGTTAATTGGAACTGATAACAATGACCCATCAACACAAGTTGACACCACCAAAACTCAAGAAGCTGCATCCGTAACTACACCTGATGTGTTGTCCAGTGTGTCGACTGATGACCCATTGGCAAATGTAGTCACTGCAGAGGCGATAGGGCCTGCAGAAACCGAGACGACTGAAGAAAACAAAGAAATCACCCTTCCCTTTGGTATCACCTTAAACAGTAGCGTCCTGCAACAAGTGACTGTACGCGTTAATGATATGGACTTTAATGCAAACCAATTAAACTTAAGTGCTGAATGGTTATCTACGGGGATCCGTGCCAGTTCTGTCTACGCCGAAGGTCTATTGGTTTCTATTCCTTTATCTAACCCAACAAATACTAAAACAAATACTGGCAATAAGATTGAAAGTGCAGTAACACAAGAAACCGGTAGTACAACTAACAAAGTAGATCTAGCCAAAGACTGGGCAATGGCAAACCTACCTGAAGTCTTCATGCCTATCCCTGTATTTGTTGAAGCCTTAGATATAGACAATGGAGATCTAATTCTTGGCCCAAGAAAGGATCACTTTAGCAAGTTACATTTAAGCGGAAGTTACCAGCAGTTTCTCATCAATATCGACGATTTTAGTGCTAGTCATAGCTACGGAGATATTAGACTGTTAGGGCAAATGTCTCTTCTCGATGATTATCCTATGGATATTCATTCGACGATATCACTTGAAAAAGTGAAAGAGATTCCTGGACTAAACAAACAACATTTAACGGTCACGGTTAACCAAGGCTTTAACGAACTTAAAAGTCATATTGTTGGTAGCGGCCAGTTTGATTTCGACCTTACTTCAAATATCAAACTCGCAAACTCAAAGATCCCTTACAGCTTAAATTTAACCGCAAAAAAATTACAATGGCCTCTAGAGAACCCAGACTTTATTGCTGAAAATATCAGAATGGTTAGCCAAGGTGATTTAGCTGAGCAACACGTCAATTTAAAAGGAGACTTTTCGTCACCTTATCAACCCAAATTAGATATAGATACTGTATTTAGCCACACCAATGCACAACTAGTGTTTGAAAAACTCCACGCCTATAACAGTGCTCTTGGTGATTTGGTGATACAAGGCAAATTTGATTATGCAGACCAATTAAAGTGGAACGCGAAAATCGCAGCGCAAACATTCGATATAAGTCAATTAACATTATCAAAAGACAACCCTCTTCCTGCTAGCGACATTAGCGGCCCGATTAATAGCTCAGGGAAATATAGTCTGCTCGATCATACTTGGTCAGTAAACCTAAACAATGCCGATCTCTATGGTCATGTAATGCAATACCCTCTCAATGTCGTTGGTGATCTCGCTATCAATGACAAGTGGCATTTAAGTTCTGATGGACTAAATGTTAACGCACTGCAAAGCCGTTTATTTATACAAGGTGAAGTTGAAAAAAATTGGTCACTTAATGGGGAACTAACCGTACCGGATTTAAGTTTATGGCAGCAAGATGCTAGCGGGACTATCAATGCTGATATCAATGTTTCAGGCGAGAATGAGCACCCTGATATTGAAGTCGCACTGACTGCAACAGATCTTGAATTTCAGACTCTAGAACTTGAAACCATGTCTGTGAATGGACATTACAAACCATTTGATAACCAAGCATTCAATGCTCAAATGGACTTATACAATTTTAAGTACCAAGATCTTGAACTCAACGACGTAACACTAGCAGCAAAAGGTGATCTCGCTGCGCAGTCATTAAAGCTTGGAACAACAGGCGAGCTAGCACTAAATAGCCAGATAGTAAGCCAGTATGATCAAAAATTACATCGTATTGAGGCTCAAATAAAGAGCCTATCGTTAGCTTCAAAGCTTGGATCGGTGGACCTCGACACTCCCTTAGAAGGGAGTTATCTGATAGATAAGCAGAGTGGTACTTTACAACCATTTTGTTTATCTCACTCAGGTGGTAAGTTATGTGCAAAACAAGACATCACCCTTGGTTTAAGCGGCCAAGCTGCGCTGGAGTTTGTTGGTGATCTGGGCAAATTAGCTGAACCATGGTTGCCAGAAAGTATTGATTGGACTGGTCCCGCTATACTCACCTCAAACATCCAATGGTTTGCAGACCGTAAACCAATTGGTAATGTCGATCTTCAGCTAACTGAAGGCAAGATCGACTTTAAAGCCACCAATAACAGTAATGTTGCGGTTGGCTATAAATCACTGCAACTTAGAAGCCGCCTAGATGAAAAGCAACTATTGACTTCACTTGCTCTTGAGTCTAATAAAATTGCAACATTGGATGCCAACCTTGGTATTAATGTTACACCAGATAGACAAATGGATGGCAAACTAGCGCTGCAGGAAATCAACCTGCAAGCCCTAGCTGTTCTGCTTCCAGAACTTGAAGTTTTAGAGGGGATAATATCCAGTGAACTCACCATTGGCGGAAGCCTAAGCGATCCAAAAGTTTCGGGGAAAATAGCCTTAAATAATGGCTCGATTATGGCAACAGCAAACCCAACGCTACTTGAAGATATCGATCTTGATTTTATCTTTGCAGGTAAAAAAGCCCAAATAGATGGCGAGTTAAAAATGGGCAAAGGTCAGGCCTTTGTTGACGGTCAATTAGACTGGGCTGAGCGCAAGTTAAAAGGTAGCTTCGATATTAAGGGTAAAGACTTAGCCGTCATTCAGCCCCCACTCGCCATTTTGAACGTCGGTACAGATCTAAAAGTTAAGTTCACCAATGAATCTTTTGATATCAGTGGCGATATTAATGTGCCTTCAGGGAAAATCACCATCGTACAGTTGCCTGAAGGAGGTATAGCCGTTTCCAAAGATGTAGTTTTTGAAGATAGCTTAGCTTCTCAAGAAACCAAAGTGTCACCACTCGCTGTATCTGCTCAAGTTAATTTAAATGTAGGTGACGACTTACGAGTTGACGGTATGGGCCTTACCGGAAAGCTATTAGGTAAATTAGAACTAAAACAAGATCCTTTCAGGCCACCTTTGTTATTTGGTGAAATAAAAGTTGTCGATGGCAATTATAAATTTATGGGACAAACCCTTGAAATACGAGCGGGTGAGATGCAGTTCATTGGCCCTATAGATGTGCCAAACCTTAACATCGAAGCAGTGCGTGAAATTAAAGATGAAGATGTAATAGCAGGTGTTCGCATTACAGGAACACCATTGAAACCTGTTGTTAACCTTTTCTCAAACCCAACCAAAGAACAGGCAGAAATTTTAAATTATATTGTCCGTGGTACAGGACTTAGTAATAACAGTGTCGACCAAAACAGCGGCCTAATGATGGGCGCGGCATTAACCTTAAGTAGTCAAATTGGCGGCGGTGCAATTGGCAATATTGGCAATACGGCAACCGGAATTATTGAAAAAATTGGTTTCTCTAACGTACAGCTAGATGCCAATGACGATGGTCGCTTTGCAATTAGTGGTTTTATTGGCGAAAAATTAATGGTCAAATATGGTGTTGGAGTATTTAATCCTGGCTATGAGATGACTGTGCGCTATTACTTACTGTCTCAACTCTACTTAGAAACCGTATCAGGTACCATAGAACAGTCTTTAGATATTTATTACAGCTTTGATTTATAGCGTTTAGATAGTGACGCATTTTAATCGTCACAAAAAAGCCATCTTAAATGATGGCTTTATATATTAGCGGCTGTGATAACAGATTGAACTATCTAACTTAAGTATCTGAGTGTCCGAGATTTTCTGGCATATTATCTCGCAAACTTTGCCACATCATGCCACTGTTAATACCGTATGTGCGCATTAATGCTGGTACATCTACGTAGTTTTTATCAACCGCTAATGCTTGTAGCTGCTTATAAAACTCCATAGCCAAGGCTCGTGCTTCTGGGCTTGAAAAATAATAACGCCCTACTCTGCTGTATAAGCCTTTAAAGCCGTTTAAGATCAATACATAGAGTGGGTTTCCTGAGGAAAATGCTAAAGTATGCTGTAACTCATAATCGAATTCCGCATACGCTTCAGCATTATCTTCTAACGCATCAAGCTCAGATAAAGCCGCAACGGCTTTATCTGGATTATTACGAATTGCACCTCTAAAATAGATAGCGCTCACACTGCTACGCGCAGATAACAATTGATCGACTAGCTCAGGAAAACCATCAGGGTTAAGTTCTGCTATGGTCTCAAGAATATTTAGACCTGATGTTTCCCAAAAATTATTCACGCGAGTTGGCTTACCATGCTGGATAGTCAACCAGCCGTCTCGTGCTAAACGCTGCAATACTTCTCGTAACGTTGTGCGAGTTACGCCGATTAATTCAGACAGCTCTCGCTCAGCAGGAAGAATAGAGCCTGGAGGAAACTTATTTTCCCATATGGATCGTACAATATACTTCTCTGCAAAACTTGCAGGGCCTTTGGCATTGATGATCATGTGGCTACTCTATCCAATTATTAGTGTTGTTCTGGGACAGATCATACCAGAGCCATGAAAAATGAAAACCAAAACAGCGCGAATTGATAGTGACTAAATACAGAAACGGGCTAGACCGCTCATTTTTTACGCTAACAGGCCATTTTAAATGACATTTTTTTGATATAGATAGCTGTTTCGTCATTATGGGCTTTTTAAGTTTTCAAAAAGGTTTTATCTTTAGCATCGGCTTAATTATAGCTGGTAGCAAATTTCATTAAAATGTTGTTATTAGCAACTATATATAGATATCAAATAGAGAGGATTCCATGCCTGTGACAATGAGTCGGGCGTTTCTTGACAACTTCTTGGGTAATTCACCAAAGTGGTTCAAAATCGCGATCATATCGTTTTTAGTGATCAACCCAATCGTATTTTATTTTAATCCGTTTGTGGCTGGCTGGCTGTTAGTTGTTGAGTTTATCTTCACTTTAGCAATGGCCCTAAAATGTTACCCACTTCAACCAGGTGGTTTATTAGCGATTGAAGCTGTCGCCATTGGTATGACATCGCCTAGCCAGGTGCTGCATGAAATCGAAGCAAACCTTGAAGTAGTCCTATTATTAGTCTTCATGGTTGCTGGTATTTACTTCATGAAGCAATTGCTACTATTTGTATTTACCAAGATGATCACTAAGGTTCGTTCTAAAGTAGCGGTATCTTTGTTGTTCTGTATTTCATCTGCATTCCTATCTGCATTCTTGGATGCGTTAACAGTTATCGCAGTTATTATTACAGTTGCAGTTGGTTTCTACTCTATTTACCACAAAGTGGCATCAGGCAAGAGCTTTGGCGACAGCCATGACCACACCTCTGATGGTCAAAATCAGTTATGTGAAGAAGAACTAGAATCATTCCGTGGTTTCCTACGCAACCTACTTATGCATGCCGGTGTTGGTACTGCATTAGGTGGTGTTTGTACCATGGTTGGTGAGCCACAAAACCTAATTATTGCTGCGCAAGCTAACTGGCAGTTCGCTGAATTTGCTATTCGCATGTCACCAGTAACTGTACCAGTATTCTTTGCTGGTATTACGACGTGTTTCTTAGTAGAGAAATTCAAAGTATTTGGCTATGGTCAGCAACTACCTGAAGCGGTTCATAAAATCCTTTCAGACTACGATGCTCATGAAGATGCTAACCGCACTAAACATGACAAAGTTAAACTACTAATCCAAGCAGTTATTGGTGTGTGGTTAATCGCAGGTCTTGCGCTACATTTGGCTTCAGTGGGCTTAATCGGTCTATCTGTAATTATTCTAGCAACTGCATTTAACGGTATCACTAACGAACATGCACTTGGTAAAGCTTTTGAAGAAGCGTTACCTTTTACAGCACTATTAGCCGTTTTCTTTGCGATCGTTGCAGTAATTATTGATCAGCAATTGTTTGCACCAGTTATCCAGTGGGCACTAAGCTATGAAGGTAACACTCAGTTAGTTATTTTCTACATCGCTAACGGTCTGCTTTCAATGGTGAGTGATAACGTATTCGTGGGTACGGTATACATTAACGAAGTGAAATCAGCGCTACTTAATGGCCAAATTACTCGTGATCAGTTCGACCTACTAGCCGTAGCTATCAATACAGGTACTAACCTACCTTCAGTTGCAACGCCTAATGGTCAAGCTGCGTTCCTATTCTTGCTAACATCAGCAATCGCTCCACTTATCCGCCTTTCTTACGGCAGAATGGTGTGGATGGCACTGCCATATACGATCGTTTTATCTATCGTTGGTGTTCTTGCTATTCAATTAGGAGCGTTAGAACAGATGACTCAATACTTCTATGACAGTCAAATGTTAATCCATCACTCTGCTCAAGCAGCTGTAGGTGGTGTAGTATCATCTCATTGATAAGCCTTATCTGAACTATTTATTAAATAGTTAGTCATATAAAACGCCCTATTCAATAGGGCGTTTTTTTTACTTGCAATGGAGACTTTGTCGTTGAATGCACTAACCAATTTTGCTCACTCACGTACCGCCTGGCTGATCTTGATGTTTTCAGCTGTTGCACTTGAACTAGCAGCCCTATTCTTTCAATACGTTATGCAGCTCAGTCCCTGCGTTATGTGTATCTATCAACGCGTCGCGGTTTTTGGCTTAGTGTTTGCTGGATTGATTGGTGTTATAGGTCATAATTCACGAATTGCACGTTTTATAGGTCTAGCAACTTGGGGAGTTAGCGCAGGATGGGGGCTTAAGCTCGCAATTGAATTAGTCGATATGCAAACTAACCCCTCTCCTTTTGCAACTTGCTCATACTTACCAGAATTCCCTAGTTGGCTACAGCTGCATGAGTGGTTACCATCAGTATTTATGCCAACAGGTATGTGCACTGATATCCCATGGGAGTTTATGGGCGTAACTATGGGGCAATATATGATTATCGCTTTCAGTGTTTATCTGCTAGCCCTGCTGGTGTTTATGATCCCAGCACTTAAAAAGTCGATTAAATAGAGAGTATTAAGTTAACCCCATAAAAAAACGCCCGACTAAATAGGGCGTTTTTATTTATATATTGAGCAAAGACCACAACTGTTTATTCAATATCTTTCATAGGCCACAAAACGATGTGGTCTTCAATATCACGTACTTTTGTCTCGCAGGTAACTTTACCAGCAACTGACATACCGGCCAAGATCATAGCCTCTTTTGAGCCTGTGCGCAGAGGGTGCCAAGTTGGAAGCTCACGCCCCATAAATAAACGACGATAAGCGCAACTATCGGGTAACCAAGTTAATGACTCAATATTATCTACGGTCACTTTAGTACAACTTGGAACAAACTTAAAACGCTGCTCATAGTTGGTGCAATGCCCTGCTTTGTTATCTAGTAATTGGCAGGCGGCATTGGTGTAATAAAGCTCTTCAGTTTCATCATCAATGAGTTTATTTAGACAGCATTTACCACAACCATCACAAAGTGACTCCCACTCTTCAGTGCTCATTTGCGCTAAGTTTTTTTCGTTCCAAAATGCCATGCTTAACTCATTAACTCGTATTCAACCAATTTAGGCGCGCATTATACAGCGCAGTCATATCTGTGCCCACCACACATTCGTTTTCTATTTTAGTTAAGGCGACAAAATTGCAATTATTGTGATATCGCTGACATTTGCGTACAACATTTAAGCAGAGCAACTACCATCTATTAAGTTCTACAACTAAAGATGGCTATCTAGCACCTACGACAACCCAACTTATCGTGATAAAAAAACGCTAGTTTATGACAACTTCTCGCAAAAAAGCACGCCTACAACATAAGTTGAACTTATGGGTCGTCAACGAAAAACGGTAATAGCAGATGAAATCAAATTAACAGGTCGTTAGATAATCGCTGGAAATTTAATTCTTTCGGAAAGGTAACTTACTGTAATGGCAAAATAGTCCGAATCCTTCCAACTTCGCAAGCTGCGATAGTTACCATACACCAGATATTTTCGACCACTCACACCGTCGGGCATCACCATTGAAACATACATATCGTCGCGTTTTGGCAAAGTACTTCCATCAAAACGGGTTACACCTAAACTTTGCCACTCCGTAAATGTCTTTTCAATTTTTAAACCCGCGAAATTTGAATTAAAGTTCACGGGGACTTTTACCTGCCGCCCCCAAGTCTGTGAATCTTTCCAACCATTTTGTTGTAGGTAATATGCAATAGAGGCAAAAGCATCGCTGATATTACTCCAAATATCTTTTTTACCATCACCATCGCCGTCTTGGGCGTAATCTAAGTAAATACTTGGGTTAAATTGATTTAATCCCATCTTACCGGTGGAATTACTTTTTAGGTCAGCAAAAGCGATGTTATCTCTTTCAATAATCTTGAGCGCATCAATAAATTGCTTCTGATAGAACGCTTCGCGCTCGCCTGCAAAAGCTAAAGAAGCGCTAACCGATAAAACGGAGTAATTACTACCCAGCTTACCAAAGTTAGCGTCTACCCCCAAAATGGCCACAATAAAGCGAGGCTGAACACCATAGTGTTTGCCAATCGTAATCAGTTGTTGTTGATGTTGCTTGTAAAAAGCACGCGCCGTATCGACTTTAGATTGCGGCACGGCGTTTGGTAGGTAGGTATCAAGTGTTGCTAATACAACAGGTTCGTTGGTTTTTCCGACCTGCGCTTTTTTAAATCGCTTTATTTTGGGAAAAACATCATTAATTGTTTCTAAACTAATCCCTTTATCTGCGGCTAGTTGCTTTAAAGTCGCAACATAATCACTAAAAGAACCTTTAACTTGCTCTTCGGCAGCCCCAACCACCGGCATAACACTCAAACAAAAAGCCAGAACCAAAACATGTTTTTCTAAACCCATAAATCCCCTTGATACACCTATAATGGCTTTCCCTAAAGGTTAATCAGGGTTAAAGCCGATGTCTTTCTTATGTTGTTCTAGTAAATTAACAACTGGAGGGGGCAGCTGCAAATAAAATCCTTTCTCTTTCAACTCTGCTCTTACTTTATGGATATCGGCAAAACCTAAATGGTCGCGTTTTTCTATCGGTAGCATCATCACTAATTGTGGCTCACCAAACATGGCCATTAATGCTTCAGGAACACGTTCAAAATCATTACGTTTTTCAACGAAAAGGTAACTTTCGGCCTTTCTAAGGCTTTTATACACTGCACAGATCATATACGACTCAATTTCCAAACTATTCAACTTGCCAGCTACGAAAGCACACTATACCATGGACCGTTAGGAATATAATGGATATCGGCCTCGTGCTGAACTTTTCTAGAGAGCAATACAGGAATGCAAACACCTAGCCTAGAATTAAAAGGCTCCTCTTTTACTCTTTCTGTACTGCATATCAACAATGATGATATGGCAGTTATAGCAGCTGAGTTAGATGCTAAGCTCGCCATTGCACCACAGTTTTTTATTGGTGCACCTTTAGTGGTTAACCTTAGTGCTATTCAAACTGAAGATTTTGACATACTTGGTTTAAAAGAAATATTAACCAGTCGTCATTTGATTGTTGTGGGCATAACAAGTGCATCTGCCGCGCTCACAAAACAAGCTAAATCTATTGGTCTTGCAGCAGTAAAATCAGGAAAAGAAGCCACTTCACAGCCTCAATTACCTAAAACGACTAAAATCGTTAAGCAAAATGTCCGATCAGGGCAACAAATCTACGCCAAGAATGCAGACTTAATCATTATTGGCGCAGTGGGTAACGGTGCAGAAGTAATTGCTGATGGCAGTATCCATATATACGGCACATTGCGTGGTAAAGCGATGGCTGGCGCAGCGGGTGACAGAAATACTGTCATCATGGCACAAAAAATTGAAGCAGAACTGGTATCGATTGCAGGTCAATACTGGTTAACTGAAAATCTTCAGCAAAACGGAGCCGCTCCAAGCGGTTGTATTCGCCTAGAAGGCGAAACGCTTACGGTTGAATCATTGCCTCTGTAAGAGCGCAAAATTGAAAGGATTATTATAAATGGCGCAAATTATTGTTGTCACATCGGGTAAAGGCGGCGTGGGTAAAACCACCTCAAGTGCTGCAATTGCCACTGGTCTTGCGATGAAAGGCCATAAAACCGTGGTTATCGATTTTGATATTGGTCTACGTAACTTAGACTTAATCATGGGCTGTGAGCGCCGAGTGGTATATGACTTTGTTAATGTAATTAATGGCGAAGCAAACCTTAATCAAGCTTTGATTAAAGATAAGCGCACACCAAAATTATTCGTCTTGCCAGCGTCACAAACCCGTGACAAAGATGCATTAACCAAAGAGGGTGTAGGTAAGGTATTAGAAGATCTCGCTAAAGATTTTGAATACATTATTTGTGACTCACCTGCGGGTATTGAAACAGGTGCCATGATGGCGCTGTACTTTGCAGATGTAGCGGTTGTAACAACTAACCCTGAAGTCAGCTCAGTGCGCGATTCAGACCGTATCTTGGGTATGTTACAAAGCAAGTCTAAGCGTGCTGAAGACGGTTTAGAGCCGGTGAAAGAATACTTGCTACTAACTCGCTACTCTCCAGCTCGAGTAACTACCGGTGAAATGCTAAGTGTGCAAGATGTAGAAGAGATCTTAGCTATCCCATTGATCGGCGTGATCCCAGAATCACAAGCCGTACTCAAAGCCTCTAACTCTGGTGTACCTGTTATTATCGATCAAGAAAGCGATGCAGGTATGGCTTACAGCGATGCTGTAGAAAGGTTATTAGGTGAAGAACTGCCTTTCCGATTTCTTAAGGAAGAGAAGAAAGGTTTCTTAAAACGAATTTTTGGTAGCTAACTATGTCCTTACTTGATTACTTTAAAACAAATAAAAAGCCCAGCACGGCTGTCACAGCTAAAGAGCGACTGCAAATCATCGTAGCCCATCAGCGCGGTGAACGTGATGCACCGGATTATTTTCCGCAGATGAAGCAAGAAATCATTGAAGTGATCCGTAAGTATGTGCAAGTAGGCCCAGATCAAGTCTCTGTGCAGCTTGATCAAAATGACGAAAACTTGTCGGTACTCGAGCTTAATGTCACCCTACCAGAGCAAAACTAATTTTTAGTTAGCTTTCTTGTTATCAATAGTGGCTGTGTAGCTGTGCTATTGGTACCAAGCAGAAAGTGATATCAAACTTAGAGTAATAAAAAGCCCGCTATTGCGGGCTTTTTATTCGTTTTCAATACTTAACGTTAACTACTGAATTATTGGAGCTTCAGTGCGTAAAGTGCTTCTGCGACAATCGCTTCACGCCATCCCGTTAAGATTAGCGGCTTATCACCTTGCTTACCGGCCCAAACCCACTCTAGATACTCGTGAATAAACTTCTTAGAGCCAAGTAGTTCAATTGGAATATTGTGTACTTCCGCTTGCTCTGTAATACAATTTTTAATGCTCTTAAATGCAATTTTATAACCTGTCTTCAGCGCTATCACATCTAGCGGTTTAGGCGGATTATCAAAGCTAACATTAGCTATAATCCGGCAAATCTCTTTACCATGAATACGCTTTTCTTGCTCAGTAAGCTCGGTTAGCTTATACAGATCATTACTGTTTTTAGGTTGTTTCTTGGCAAGACCAATCAACGCATGATCTTTGACCACAAAACCTAATGCTAAATCCTTTTGCAATGCACGTCTTAAACGCCAGCTAGCTAAGTCTCTCAGCACCGCAAGCTGATTGCTGGTGAGCTGAAAAGCATTTTTAACCTTTAAGTAAGCTGTATCTGGCTCAGGAAGATCGAGTCGACCTTGAGTGATACGTTCACCTTCTTCATATACCCAATCGAGTCTGCCCTGCTCTTTTAATTTCTGCACCAATTGTGGATATAGCTTATAAAGATAATAAACATCATTGGCGGCATAGTTTAACTGCGCTTCGGTCAGAGGACGCTTAATCCAATCAGTACGTGATTCACCTTTATCTAAGCTGACTTCTAATGTTTGCTCAACGAGTTTCGCGTAACCCAAACCGTGCCCCATGCTAGCTAAACTTGCCGCTATTTGGCTATCAAACAAGTTAGTTGGTTGGCATTGCCCATAATGAGCAAACACTTCTAAATCTTCGCTGCATGAATGAAGTAGCTTTACACTGCTTTCTTTCTTAAGCAGTTGCCAAAATAGATGTAAATTACTCACGGCCAATGGATCGATTAGCGCGAGTGTTTTACCATCATAGGCTTGAATAAGACCTAATCTTGCATAGTAGGTGCGAGTACGAACAAATTCTGTGTCTAGCACCAATAAATCAGCTGCTTGGTATTGCTCTACAAGGGCCGCTAAACTGGCATCATCTTCAATATATTGAAACGCTAACAAAGTTGTCTACTCCATAAATATGCAAAAGCCGGCAATTGCCGGCTTTAGTCTAATCAAAAGTGGCAATCACCACTTAATGACTAATGAGGTTAATCTTGCTTAGCCTCATCTCTTAATTCCCGACGTAAGATCTTACCTACGTTGGTTTTAGGCAGTTCATCTCTAAATTCTACCAGCTTAGGGATCTTATAGCCCGTCAAATGCACTCGACAATGCTTGATTACGTCCTCTTTGGTTAAAGATTTGTCGTTTGCAACAACAAATACCTTAACTAATTCACCAGACACTTCATGCGGTACGCCCACTGCAGCGACTTCAATCACTTTCGGGTGCAGAGCAACGACTTCTTCAACCTCATTTGGGAACACGTTAAAGCCCGATACTAAAATCATGTCTTTTTTACGGTCAACGATAAAGAAGAAACCTTTTTCATCCATGTAACCGATATCACCCGTTGCTAAATAACCGTCTTTATCAATAACATTACTAGTTTCTTCAGGACGTTGCCAATAACCAACCATGACCTGTGGACCTTTAGCGAATAACTCACCAGTTTCGCCTTGGGCTAAAACATTACCTTCATCGTCACGCACTTGAATATCAGTGTTGGCGACAGGGAAACCAATAGAGCCGTTATAGCCATCTAGATTATATGGACAACAAGTTACCAGCGGAGCTGCTTCTGTTAAGCCATAACCCTCAAGTAGTCGGGTCTTAGTTAATCCCTGCCACTTGTCAGCAACAGCACGTTGCACAGCCATACCGCCACCAATTGATAATTTCAGCTCACTAAAGTTAAGCTTAGCGAAATCTTCGTTATTCACCAACGCATTAAATAAAGTATTAACACCGGTCAATACCGTAAATGGATGCTTTTCTAATTCACTAATAAATGCAGGCAAATCTCTTGGGTTAGTGATCAGCAGGTTATTAGCGCCTTTATGAATAAACAGTAAGCAGTTAACCGTTAATGCAAAGATATGGTAAAGCGGCAATGCTGTAACCACAAATTCTTTACCTTGATCCAACATTGGCCCATAAGCCGCATCAGCCTGTAGTAAGTTGCTGACAACATTACCATGGCTAAGCATTGCACCTTTAGACACACCTGTTGTACCGCCGGTATATTGTAAAAATGCTAAATCGTCTTTTTTAACTGTAGGTTTCACGTATTGCATACGTCGACCTTTAGATAAAGCCTTACGCATAGAAATAGCATGTGGCAAATGGTACTTAGGCACCATTTTCTTAATGTATTTAACCACAAAGTTAACCACGGTACGCTTTGGTGCACTGAGTAAGTCACCTAAACCGGTTAAGATAACGCTTTCGACTGGCGTATCAGCAACCACTTTTTCTAACGTATGGGCAAAGTTTGATACCACTACGATAGCCTTTGCGCCAGAGTCATTTAGCTGATGTTTAAGCTCACGCGGTGTGTATAGTGGATTAACATTCACGACCACCATGCCTGCACGTAAAATACCAAACAGTGCAATAGGATATTGTAAAAGGTTTGGCATCATAATCGCGACTCTGTCGCCTTTATTTAGCTTCAACTCATTCTGGAGGTATGCCGCAAACGCTCTGCTACGCTCTTCCAACTTGCGATATGTCAAGGTTGCGCCCATATTGACAAACGCTGGTTGATCCGCATATTTAGCCACTGATGTCTCAAATAAATCAACAAGCGATGCATATTGCTCTACATCAATCTCAGAAGGCACATCGTCCGGTAGATTATTAATCCAAAGTTGGTCCACAAAAATCTCCTAATATCTCCACCTGCGGTAATCAAACCCGCAATGGTTGTTAGCAGCTTGCCAACAAGCAAGCTAAAACACTGTCTATTCTTTATATTTTTAGTCAACGCCAATAAATCATACAAGCGTTTAAATTTTGATTATCATCACATAAAAGAAACAAAAAACCTAGCCTCTTTTTGCTTAGACTTTTAAGAATGCCTCAATTGCGAGAGACACCTTTAGCGCATTCCCCATATGCAGATGGTGATCACCCTCGAGCTCTATAGTCTGTAATTGTTTAAACCAGCGATTCGCCATCGGGATCGCTTCTCGTAATTGCGGGAATCCGCCACTACCAGAAATTAATAGAGTTTTGACTGTATGAGCTTGCATTAAGGCATCGACTTGAGAAAAAGTCAGTCTTAAAGGGGAATCTAATTTTAAGCGAGGATCACTGCGCCAGCATACCCCAGAATCAAGGTTTTGCATATTGCGCTGAGTCAATAATTCGCACCATTGCAGGTCTAGTGCGGTTAATTTGTGCCGAGCATTGGCAGCAATTGCCATATCTCGATAAATACTGACGGGTTTAGATAGTGATGCCAGAAAGCGCCTGTGGTCACTAAAACTATTAGTTAAGCGTTTTTTAGACTTAGACTCGTTTTCATATAGAGGGGAAAGCGCTTCAATTAACACCAGATTACTTATGTTATCAGGAAAAGCTGCTGCGTAGGCAGAGGCAATAATCCCGCCCAAGGAGTGGCCAACGATTGCGACAGGTTGTGTTTCAAGTACAGTAAGTAAGGCATCTAAATCGTAGAGATAATCTATCCAGTGCAAGGGATATGCCCCGGGCCTATGCTGCGAGCCGCCATGACCGGGCCAGTCAATGGCTAAGATTTGATATTCAGTTAGATAATGGCTGAGTGGTTCAAAGCTATTGGCATTATCTAACCAGCCATGTAATGCCAATAGCAAAGGTTTGTCTGGCGAACCCCACAAGCGTCCCGCTAAATTGATATGAGGTAGCTCTAAGGTTATTTCGTTATCGGATTCGCAGACTAAGTGCATCTATACAATTACTTTTTAATAAATTTAAGCGTCATTCTATCGCTTTCACCGATATCCAGATACTTTTGTTTATCTTGGTCTTCAAGCGCTAAACGTGGCGGCAAAGTCCACACCCCTTTCGGATAATCTTTAGTATCTTTAGCATTGGCGTTGACTTCAGAGCTAGCAACAAAGGTAAAGCCGGCTTTTTCAGCAAGCTTAACCATTTCAGTTTGATCCATATAACCGGTTTTAGCATCCATTCCAGGGTTAGCTCTATGCTCAACAATACCAAAAGTACCACCCGGCTTTAGCACTTTATAAGCTGATGCAAATACAGGCTCTAAATACCCTTTCATTGCCCAGTTATGTAAGTTTCTAAAGGTCAATACCGCATCAGCGCTATTATCTTTACCCATCACGTAATAGCTAGGAGGATCGAAAGTCACTGTACTTGCTGCGCCAAGCTTTTGTTTATTGTAGCTAAGCCAAGCTTCGAACTTCTTGCCTGACTTGGCGCGATAACCATTTTTGAGCTTTTCATCACTTGGATTGGTATCGAAGTTGCCCGCAACGTAATGACCTTCACTTGCTAAGTATGGCGCTAAGATCTCAGCATACCAACCACCACCTGGCCAAAGTTCAATCACGGTATCAGTTGGTTTAATTTCAAAAAAAGTTAAGGTTTGCTGTGGGTGACGGTATTCATCACGAGCGCTGTTTTTAGCTTGTCGAAAGTCACTAGTTAAAGCGGCTTCTAGCGCTGTATTGCCATGATTGTGTGCGTTAGCTGCCGTGCTTAAAAGCGATAGGCTACAAGTGCTAGCAAGTAAGATACTGGCTGCAACAATTTTCTTTTTCATTATCAATCTCCCTTATATGATAGGCATCAACCTAGCAGTCAGTTAACAAAAAACCAACCCATATAAACAGAGATTTACATTTTAGAGTGACTGAAACGAATCAACGGATATCGTATTTTGCGTTAAGTGGACAAATTATAGAGAAGAGTCGTTCAATAGAGGACTGTTAATCACGGCGTTTAGCAGCGCTGTCGACTCTACGCCAGCATAAAAACAGCATTAACGCGCTTGTCGCTAACCAAACTCCCACCCAAAACCAAGCCGGAAGCCAGCTTTCACCCGCCAGCATATTGGCATCGCCTTGCCCTTCTAAACCTAAAAGCACCATAGGGCTGGCTAGCGCATTTAAAATAATCATCAGCGCTATTACTCTTAGGAAAGTGGCTAAAAACCGGTTCAATTGCAGCTTGAGTGGCAATAAGAACAAGCCCGCAAGACTCACTAAAATGGCAATGGTCAAAAGATCTCGTGCCCATAGTAATATCGTCAGCACAACTGCCCCGCCTAATACAGCAAAACTGACTCGGATCCCTTTTGGCCAAGTGGCAAACATAAAAATAAGATAACCCCAAAGGGCAGCACCAAAATAACCAGCAAAACCAATTAATAATGGCCAACCACCTTGGCTAAAGCATAGCCCGGCCCCATTAGGAAAAAGCTGAATATGACTCACTGCCCCACCGGAAAAAAGTGTAGCAAGCGCGTGTGAGACCTCATGAAAATAACTTTCGAGCCATTTAAAAGGCACACTAACAAAGGGAATACGTGTCACGAGGAAAGCGATGAGGAGTTCTATAAAAAATCGAGTTCGTCCAGGGGCTCCCGAAGGCTGAACACCTTGAGGTAAAGAGTTATCAGCGGCGTCTGAGTGGCGGTTAAGCATAAGTATCTATACCGACCATCTGCTGGATCTCATCTCGCTTTGCAGCATGTTGGTTAATCAAATATTCTGCCACCGCGCCACGTTGACCGCCGGTTTGACTTTCATACTCAACATGGGCGCCTAAACGAGATTGCAGTGTTGCTACATCTTCGTGATAAACATCCACCAGCGCTTGCTGTGGATTAATTGCCGCAGAACTTTCAACAGCTTCAGGCGTGATCGCCGGAGTTTGCTGGCTAGCAACAGACTTGTTGACCTCAATTTTTGCAGCCTGATGCGTTGTTGCAAGCTGGCTGGCATTTATCAGCATGACACAGTCCTTAATTTAGCAAGTCATCGCTCACTCGCTAATTTAACCTTAATTAAAAGGGAGTTCACTATCACTCATATTGAGTAGCAACTGTTATAACAGCTATTTAACTTATGACTTTAACCTAAATAATGTTCTACAAGGTATTACTTTTGATTAGGTTTTTAAAGTTAATCAAAACTAAAGTGCTTGTAGATCATAATTAACTACGCAGCTTATTCTCTACCTGGCAATTTTTGCCAGGTTACTGTGTCACGTAAATATACTGGAGTCAGTTCATCAACACTGGTGCTCAAGCCGTTATTCACACCCTCTTGGGCAAGCGCCAACATAAACTTGGCTTCAGGGAATTTCGCCGCCTCACATAAAGACATAGTCTCACTATGCTCAAGTATTTCAGGGTAAGCATCAAAACCGGTACCACAAGCTGCAATCGGCTGAGTTAAATCTAGACTTAACACAATATCAGCAGGCGCACTCACGACTTCTTCATTAACTAAAGTTGCAAGACCATCAACTGCAATATATTGGCCCCAATACACTTCGCCCATGCGAGCATCGATTGCAGCGAGAACTTGGCTTGCGCCCTGTTCAATCGCAGCTTGCGCCATTGCAGCTAAAGTTGAAATACCAATAACGGGTAGTTCTTGGCCAAGAGCTAAACCTTGAGTAATACTGGTGCAAATTCGAATACCAGTAAAACTACCGGGCCCTCTGCCGTAAGCAATCACATCAACATCTTGCAGCTTCAGATCAGCTTCGCCCAACACCGATTTCACCATAGGCAACAAACGCTGGCTATGTTCACGCGGTGCATCGGCTTGCTCGCTAAAGGTTTTACCTAGGTGGCTAACCGCTGCAGAACACGACTCAGTACATGTATCGAGCGCTAAAATGCTCAGCTGTGTCGTATCGTTAGATTCTTTTGTCATGAATTACTTACCAAACCTATAATTTATATAATTTTATACCGCAAACAGGTGCAATCTAAGCACTCAAGAAAAAGGCGGTCATGGAAAGCTTAACCGAGCGTTCAGTCACTAAGCTTAGTTAAGATCAATTCAGCAATTATACCTCAACTTAAAGCAAAGGATTAAGCCCCAATTACGGGTCAAATGCTTTGTTATCGGCAATTTATTCAATTTTACTTTAACAAAGCCCTTAGCGAAGGCAGAACAAACAACATAAATTGCCCTTAAAACTAGGCTAATGAGCAAAATTTACTCTAAATTTAATGAATAATAAATTTCCCTAAATACAGGATGAACAAAGCTAAAGGAGGAGTAAATGCGCCATATCACCATAAACTGGTTTCGTCTATTTCGTTACTCGCTGTTGTTTGTCATTTTCTGTATGTTAATGACGGCTTTTATGCTGATATGGTTTTCTAATAGCTTGGAGGATGCTTGGAATAAAGGCCTTATGTTAACCTTTTCTGAGTTTGAAATGACTGTAGAGCTCACATTAACACTGCTCATATATGTCAGCTTTCCGGTGCTACTGTTTCGCTTTATGTATTATTTTTCTAAAATGCTTTATCGCGGACGTAATCCCGGTGTCGCGATTATTAGCTATAAAACGTTATTTAATCCGCTCAATTTTTTACTGTTCCCTAGTTTGCTCAATCCTCAAGGGCTAACCTACCGCAGGCGCTGCTTACTAGCATTAATACTATTGGCCGCTATCTACTTGGTGATATTACTGATCACTTAATTTGCTCTAAAAACATCGTCGCTTTTTCTAAATCTCTCGTTCTTGCCATCGGCGGCAATGAATTTAAAAATGCCTGTCCATAGGGTTTATTCACAATGCGGTTATCGCACAAGATAAGTACGCCTTTATCTTTTTCATCACGGATCAAACGACCTACCCCCTGGTTAAGAGTGATCACCGCTTGTGGCAATGATATTTCGCTAAATGCATCTTTTCCCTCGCGCTCAATAGCTTCACTTCGGGCTCTAAACAAGTTGTCATCAGGGGACACAAAGGGCAGTTTATCAATAATAACGCAGCTGAGTAGCCTACCTCGTACATCAACTCCTTCCCAGAAGGCGCCGGTACCTAAAAGTACTGCATTACCTAACTGTCGATATTTTTTCAGTAGGCTTTGCTTGTTTGCCTGACCTTGAACGAGTAAAGGGTATGTCACTCGCCGTTGCAACGCTGGCGCCACTAAGTTGAGCATTCTATGACTGGTAAACAAGATAAAGGTGCGCCCCTTGGCTGCATTAACCGCCTTTACACACACATCGACAAATTGATTAAGCGCTGCATGATGATTATTAACGCTGGCTAAATGACGCGGTACACAAAACAGCGCGTTATTACGGTAATCAAATGGGCTCTCAAGCAGCATCTCTTGGCATTGAGTTAACCCGAGTTGACGGGTAAACAAGCTTAAGTCGCGGTTAATCTGTAATGTCGCAGAAGTAAAAATCCAGGCAATATTCGACTCAAACAGTTTGCGACACTCTTTAGCAACGTCAATTGGCGCAATACGTAACACTAAATAACGATGTCCATAATCAATGCTGTAAGCCGCCTGATTGTTCTCACACAAGAAAAATAGTTCTAACTTATTGGCTAAAACATCGAGTTTTTGGATCTCATCATCTAAGTTATCACTGCGGCCGACATGGCTCATCAACACACTTTGCAAAGCTTTAATTTCTTTAATTAAACCCCACGACAGCACCGACAATTCTTTGTTCGATAACAAGCGGCGCCAATCTGTATCACCAATAGCAAACAACACTTGTTGCCACTCATTTAACAGCGCTGCGCAGCGAGCACTCAATAATTCTATTTGTTTGGCGTCTCGGAGTTCAAAGCGATAGATCTCAATGAGTTTGTCAAAGAGATCGGCTATTTGCCTTGTTGCACACTGCAGTCCAAAGTAAGTGACTGCTATATCAGGTAACAGGTGTGCTTCATCAAAAATAACCACATCTGAGTCAGGCAATAACTCAGCAAAGCCGGTTTCCTTTAAAATTCTATCAGCGAGAAAAAGATGATGATTGACGACAATGACACGTGCATCCATCGCTCTATTACGTGCTTTGCGAGTAAAACAATCATCATAGTGGTCACAGCGCTGGCCAATACAAGTTTCTTTAGCACTCACAATTAACGGTAATGCCGCCGAGTTTTCTGTCACCGCAGTTAAACCACCAATATCACCGTCAGTCGTTTGCCCCGCCCATTGATTGATGCGTAATAAGTCGTCAAGAACTTGAGTATCCATTGAGCTAGCACCCGATAACTCCTTATCCATCAAGTGCTGGCATAAGTAGTTATTACGCCCTTTAAGTAGTGCAACTTTTGGCGTTAAGCCCAGCATAGCAAGCAGTGCCGGTAAATCTTTATAAAACAACTGCTCTTGCAAGTTTTTACTGCCAGTGCTGACAATAACTTGTTTGCCACTGAGTAGTGCTGGGATCAAGTAAGCAAAGGTTTTTCCCACACCAGTACCCGCTTCAACCACCAGGTTATTTCGACTCGCAATAGATTCTGCAACCGCTTCAGCCATTTCTGCTTGCACCGCTCTGCGACTAAAACCCTTAATCGATTGGGCCATTACCCCTTGGCTTGAAAATGCGGCGGCAACTTGTTGGATTAATTTAGCGCTCAAGAGAAAATGGACCTTTATTTGACCTAACAGGAGACTTTGAATATGCCATGCAGTTTATCTTAATTATTAAGATAGCATTAGCTTTTGTTGCTATCCCAAGACGAAATGACACTTTGCAGTAGACAAGAGCCATTGTGTTATTTTAAGAACAAGCGACTAGAGTTTTTAAATGAGATTAACGGTTTTGTTCTTAAGATGACATTTAGATGAAGTTTACTCATCTGCCAAAATAAGCACTTGCAATCATTTTTAAAACTGATTAGTTTAAATACCAAGCAGCAAGCGTTGCTTTAACCACCAGCAATGTTCACTAATGAAACAGTTTGCTGAAGCAAATAACTGGGCACTTATGTAAACTTGTCCCTGACTCAAAATTGAGAGAAACGAATATGACACAGCTTTTGAACACTATCCATCATCACCACCATATGCGGTAGCCTTCGGAAGCTTACTGCCGAAGGACTATTTCCTTCCGGCGGTTGATTTAAAAATATCAAAAACCCTTGGAAGGAATTCCAAGGGTTTTTTGGTTTTATCTTAACAAATTGTTTTATAAGAATTTTTAAATTAACTAATAGGAAGTATTCCATGTCAGAGTCAACTAGATTACGTATCGCAATTCAAAAATCAGGTCGTCTTTCCAAAGAGTCACAAAAGCTTTTAAAGAGCTGTGGCGTAAAGTTTAATGTGAATGAACAGCGCCTTATCGCCCACTCTGACAATATGCCAATCGATTTATTACGTGTGCGTGATGACGATATTCCCGGCCTCGTGATGGACGGTGTCGTTGATTTAGGCATTATTGGTGAGAATGTATTAGAAGAAGAACAAATTGAGCGCCAAAGCTTAGGTAAGCCAGCTGAGTGTATCAAACTACGTGAACTCGATTTCGGCGCATGTCGTTTATCACTGGCGGTACCGAACGAATTTAGCTACCAAGATGCCAGCTCGCTTGAAGGCCTCAGAATCGCCACCTCTTACCCCAACCTGCTTCGCCGCTATATGCAAGAGAAAGGCATTAACTATCGCGACTGTATGCTTAAAGGCTCGGTAGAAGTGGCGCCGCGCGCCGGACTCTCTGATGGGATCTGTGACTTAGTATCAACCGGCGCCACGCTTGAGGCAAATGGCTTATATGAGACCGAAGTCATCTACCGCTCAATGGCGTGCATCATTCAATCAACCCAATCTCAGCCCGATGACAAGCAAGCACTGATTAATAAAATTTTATCGCGTATTAATGGGGTTGTTCGCGCTAAAGAAAGCAAATACATCTTATTACACGCACCGACTGAAACCTTAGATCAGATTGTTGCTTTACTACCTGGTGCTGAAAACCCAACAGTACTCCCGCTCAATGACGACACTAACCGTGTTGCTATCCACGCTGTTAGTACCGAAGATCTGTTCTGGGACACCATGGAGCAGCTCACGCAGCTTGGTGCTAGCTCTATTTTAGTGATGCCAATCGAAAAAATGATGGGGTAACAATATGCAGATCCTCAATTGGCAATCTCTCAACCAACAAGCGAAAAGCAATGCACTTGCTCGCTCGCCGCTTGTTGGCGACAGCAATCTGGAGCAAAGCGTTGCGCAGATAATCGATGCTGTGAGTGAACAAGGTGACAGTGCGCTATTTGAATTTAATCAAAAGTTCGATGGCGTCAATATCGATAACTTAAAACTCTCTAAAACAGAGATTGAGCAAAGCTGCGCCAAGGTATCTTTTGAGATAAAACAAGCTATTGCTCAAGCGAAAGCCAATATTGAGTGTTTTCACCAAGCACAGGTGCTGCCGAACATTGATATTGAAACTCAGTCTGGTATTCGCTGTGAGCTGCGCTCGGAAGCGATAGAGCGTGTGGGGTTGTATATCCCTGGCGGAACAGCGCCGTTGATCTCGACGGTACTGATGCTAGCGCTACCAGCCAAAATAGCCGGTTGCTGCAAACGAGTATTGGTTAGCCCACCGCCAATTAATGACGCTATTGTTTACGCAGCTAATGAATGCGGTATTGACGAGATCTACCAGGTGGGCGGCGCCCAAGCCATAGCTGCATTGGCATTTGGCACTGAGACTATTCCTCAAGTGGATAAAATTTTTGGGCCAGGTAACCGCTTTGTCACTGAAGCTAAGCGCGCGGTGAGTCAAGATAATCGCTGTACTGTGAGTATCGATATGCCTGCAGGCCCATCTGAAGTGCTAGTCATTGCCGATGCACTAGCAAATCCTGAGTTTGTCGCGGCAGACCTGTTATCCCAAGCTGAGCATGGCGCAGACTCTCAAGTGATGTTAGTGACCGATTGCGAGCTATTTGCAAATAACGTTAACCAAGCACTCATTGAGCAGCTTGCAAAACTAGCACGAGCAGAAATAGCTGTCGAAGCGCTAAAATGCAGTCGCAGCATAATTGTTAACGATATGGCAATGGCTGCCCAAGTATCTAACCAATATGGGCCAGAGCACTTAATCATTCAAACTGAGCAACCTCGACAAGTGCTTAAAAATATTCGCGCTGCTGGCTCAGTGTTTGTCGGCGCTTATACGCCAGAATCTGTGGGTGATTATGCCAGCGGTACTAACCATGTTTTACCGACTTATGGCTACAGCAAAACCGTATCAAGTTTATCCCTAGCAGACTTTAGCCGCCGATTTACCGTGCAGGAACTATCAGCAGATGGGCTTAAAACCTTAAGCAATAGCGTTATGGTATTGGCTGAAGCTGAGCAACTTGATGCCCACAAAAATGCCATTGCCGTGCGTATAGCAAGTCTTGATAACAATAACTTAGTGAATACGGAGGCGTAATGACGGCACTTAATCAATCTAACGCCAGTTCACTTAACCTTGCGCAGCGCCTTGCTAGAGCTGAATTATTGGATCTCGAAGTTTACCAATCGGCAAGACGTATTGGTGGTCAAGGCGATATATGGATTAACGCTAATGAGTCCCCATTTAATAACAGTGATATTAATGGACTTAATCGTTACCCAGAATGCCAACCTCCAGCGTTGATAAATGCCTACGGTCGCTATAGTGGTGTCAATGCTGACTGCATAATTAGCTGCCGCGGCGCTGATGAAGCAATTGAACTGCTTATTCGCGCTTTTTGTATCCCAGGTCAAGACAGTATCGCTACTTTTGGGCCGACTTACGGCATGTACGCCATTAGTGCAAAAACCTTCAATGTGGGTGTTAAGCCACTATCGTTAACTGAAGATTTTCAGCTACCAGAAGATTATCAGGCACAAGTTGACGGCGCTAAACTGGTTTTTATCTGTAATCCCAATAATCCAACTGGCAGCGTTATCACTAAGCAAAAGATTACCGCAGTCATTAAAAATTGTCCCAACGCAATTGTTGTCGTTGATGAGGCTTATATCGAGTTTAGTCCTGAGTACAGCGTTGCCGAGTTAATTGCTAGCACAGATAACCTCGTGGTGTTACGTACCTTATCCAAAGCCTTTGCGCTAGCGGGTGCTCGCTGCGGGTTCTTACTTGCTAACACAGATATTATTGATATTTGTATGCGAGTGATAGCGCCTTACCCAGTGCCACTACCTGTTAGCGAGCTCGCTACTCAAGCGTTAAGTGCCGACGGCCTAAAAACCATGACCTTACAGGTTAATGAAATGAAAGCTCAAGGCGCCCGCTTAGCGAACGCTCTAGATAATTTTGGCGCCAAGGTGATTAAAGCACACGGAAATTATGTACTCGCTGAATTTGACGATAAAGAACTGGTGCAAAAATCGCTCAATGACGCCGGCGTAATAGCAAGAAGTTACAGCGATCCCCGCTTAAGCAAAGCCATTCGTTTTAGCTTTAGTAACAAGGCGCAAACTGACTATCTCGTTGCGCTATTTAGATCCTAGTAACTCAGCTCTCAGTAAAGCTATTTTATTGGCATCAAAATAAGTCGCTAAATGGTTAAGCCACTAGCAACATAGAAAAATAACAAAACGAGAGTCTATTTTGACTTAAGTATCAAGATTTGAAAGGTAGAGCGCGATGAAACAGAAAATCCTATTTATTGACCGTGACGGCACCATAATCGAAGAGCCAGTAACAGATAAACAAGTTGATAGCCTAGCAAAGTTAGTCTTTGAGCCGAATGTCATCCCTGCACTGCTTAAATTACAAAATGCCGGCTACCGTTTGGTGATGGTGAGTAATCAAGATGGTTTAGGCACGCCGTCATTCCCTAAAAATGACTTTGATGCCCCGCAAAATATGATGATGCAGATCTTAAATAGCCAAGGCGTATTATTTGACGATGTGCTTATTTGCCCGCACTTTGATGATGAAAACTGTAGCTGCCGCAAACCCAAATTAGGCTTAGTCAAAGAGTACCTAACCTCTGGTAAAATTGATTTCACCCAATCAGCCGTGATTGGCGATCGTGAAACCGATATGGGGCTTGCCGACTCTATGGGGATCCTCGGTCTGCAATATAACCCTGAAACTTTGAACTGGAATGCCATTGCCGATCAGCTTCTTAATAAAAACCGTACAGCAACGGTGATCCGTACCACAAAAGAAACCGATATTCGCGTTACGGTGGATTTAGATTCAAATAGCAAAGGTGAGATCAACACTGGCATCGGGTTTTATGACCACATGCTTGAACAAATATCCACTCACGGTAACTTTAAAATGGACATCAAAGTCGATGGTGATCTAGAGATTGATGATCACCACAGCGTTGAAGATACCGCGTTGGCAATCGGCGATGCACTGCGCCAAGCACTCGGTGACAAACG
Source organism: Shewanella sp. 10N.261.52.F9 (assembly GCF_041471165.1). Classification (NCBI taxonomy): domain Bacteria; kingdom Pseudomonadati; phylum Pseudomonadota; class Gammaproteobacteria; order Alteromonadales; family Shewanellaceae; genus Shewanella; species Shewanella sp. 10N.261.52.F9. The sequence goes on along the minus strand of NZ_JBFRNX010000024.1, from coordinate 49,140 downwards.
CGGTATCGCCCGCTTTGGCAATACGCCGTCAGATGATGTTTTCCAACAGGCTATCCCGATGGATGAAGCGAGTGCCGCCTGTTTGTTAGATCTCTCAGGCCGCCCATTTATTAAATTTAACGGCGAGTTTGAGCGCGAACTTGTTGGTCAAATGGCAACTGAAATGGTGCCGCACTTTTTCCGCTCATTCGCCGATGGCCTACGCTGCACTCTACACATCAGTACTCAAGGTGATAATGATCACCACAAGGTAGAGAGCTTGTTTAAAGTCCTTGGTCGTACGTTAAGACAAGCGATAGCCATTGAAAGTGATGCCCTTCCCTCAAGCAAAGGTGTGTTATGAGTAAGCAAAAGATAACTCTTAATCAAACTAATATCATTGGTAATACCGTGATTATAGATACCGGCTGCGCCAATTTAAGTTCAGTAAGGTATGCCTTTGAGCGCTTAATGACGGATATTGAACGCGAAAGTCTATTTGTCACCGATGATGTTGAGATGATAAAAACCGCTGAACGGGTAGTGTTACCAGGTGTTGGCACCGCAGCAGCAGCCATGAGCGCTCTAAAGAACAAAGGCTTAGTACAACTTATTCCCGAGTTGACACAACCGGTGATTGGTGTGTGTTTAGGCATGCAAATGCTGACTCGCGTCTCTAAAGAGCGCGGAGGTCAAAGTGATGATAGCCCGTGCTTAAATATTATTGCCACTGATATTGAACAACTTGATAGCCAAGGTTTACCGCTGCCACACATGGGCTGGAATCAAATAACACCATCAAGCCACCCGATATTTGCTGGTATAGGTGCTGGCAGCTATGTGTATTTTGTCCATAGTTACCGGGCGCCAATTAGCGAGTACACCATAGCCACTGCGCAACACGGAGAAACCTTTAGTGCCGCCATTGCTAAAGATAACTTTATAGGGGTGCAGTTTCACCCAGAGAAAAGCAGTGAAGTGGGCGCAAAAATGCTACAAAACTTCCTGTATATGAATAAAGACACTTTTGTCCAATCGCCTACCAAGTCATTGGCGAGCAGTAACCTATTAAACGAGGCGCAGTTATGATTATTCCAGCAATCGATCTTATCGATGGACAAGTGGTTCGCCTCTATCAAGGTGATTATGCCCAGCAAACCACTTTCAATTTAAGTCCTCTTGAGCAGCTAAGAAGCTACCAAGCACAAGGCGCTAACTTACTGCACATTGTTGACTTAACGGGGGCTAAAGATCCTAATCAGCGTCAAACAGCTTTAATTTCTGAGCTAGTCACTAACCTCGATACGCCGATTCAAGTCGGCGGCGGTATTCGTACCGAGGCACAATTAAATGAGTTATTAGAAATTGGTGTTAGTCGAGTGGTGATTGGCTCCTTGGCCGTAAAAGAACCTGAACTGGTAAAGAGTTGGTTTGAAAAATACGGTAATGAGGCTATCTGCCTCGCTCTTGACGTCAACATCAATGAACAAGGTGAGAAGGTTGTTGCTGTATCAGGCTGGCAAAGTGGCGGCGGTAAAAGCTTAGAATCACTAGTTGAAGAGTTTAAATGCGTAGGATTAAAGCATGCTCTAGTCACAGATATTAGTCGAGACGGTACCCTGCTGGGCGCTAACACCGCACTTTACACTGAAATTGCAGCAAGCTATCCCGAGATCCAATGGCAAGCCTCTGGTGGTATCGCCACCTTAGATGATGTTCAAGCAGTGAAAAAAAGTGGCGCTAACGGCATAATTATCGGTAAAGCGCTGTTAATAAATCAGTTTAATGTTGAGGAGGCTATTGCATGCTGGCCAAACGCATAGTTCCTTGCCTGGACGTAAAAGAAGGCAAAGTGGTTAAAGGGGTGCAATTTCGCAACCATGAGATCGTTGGCGACATTGTGCCGCTCGCTAAACGCTATGCTGAAGAAGGCGCCGATGAATTGGTATTTTATGACATCACTGCCAGCGCCCATGATAGGGTCATTGATAAGTCTTGGATAAGCCGCGTCGCTGAACAAATTGATATCCCTTTTTGTGTCGCTGGTGGCATTAAAACCATTGAGCAAGCAAGAGAAAAACTTGCCTTTGGCGCAGATAAAATTTCGATTAACTCACCGGCATTAACCGACCCAAGCTTAATCGCTCGCTTACAAGATGAGTTTGGCCGCCAATGCATCGTTATCGGTATCGACTCATATTTTGACGCTAGTCGTGACAGCTATTTAGTCAAACAGTTTACTGGTGACGAAACGGCCACTAAAGATACCCAATGGTTTACTCAAGACTGGGTTGAAGAAGTGCAAAAGCAGGGCTGTGGTGAAATCGTACTCAATGTGATGAATCAAGATGGTGTTAGGCAAGGTTATGACATCAAACAGTTATCGATGATTAGAGCTATTTGTGATGTACCACTTATTGCTTCTGGTGGCGCAGGCACAATAGAGCATTTTAAAGCGGTATTCACCGAAGCAAACGTTGATGCAGCCTTAGCTGCAAGCGTGTTTCATAAAGGGATCATCGATATCCTAGATTTAAAGCGCTACCTCAAGAATAACAATATCGCCATTCGCGTTTAAGCCTAACAGATAAGCTAAGAGCGAAATAAGTGACGTATGCAAAATTTAAGGAACGAGTATGAGCACGCTTACACAACAGACAAATAACTGCGCTGACTTAATCAATCAACTCGATTGGGAAAAAACTGATGGACTAATCCCAGCCATTGTACAAAATCACCTAACCGGCAAAGTACTGATGCTGGGCTATATGAATAAAGCGGCATTAGATAACACACTATCAAGCAAGCAAGTGACCTTCTTTAGTCGCAGTAAACAAAGACTATGGACCAAAGGCGAAACCTCAGGCAACACCTTAGATTTAGTGGCTATCGATAAAGATTGCGATAATGACAGTCTATTGGTACAAGTCGTCCCCAATGGGCCTACTTGCCACAAAGGCACAGAAAGCTGCTGGGGCGATGGTCATGCCCACAGCTTTATTGACAATCTATCTTCGCTAATTGCATCACGAAAGGGTCAAGACCCAGAGTCGAGTTACACAGCTCATCTATTTGAGCGCGGAACGAAACGGATTGCGCAAAAAGTAGGTGAAGAAGGGTTAGAAACGGCCTTAGCTGCAGCGACTAATGACAAACCAGAGCTGATTGATGAGGCATCAGATCTTATCTATCACTTGCTAGTACTGCTTGAAGACCAAGAGCTCAGCATGCAAGATATCAATTTAAACTTACTGAAAAGGCACAATAAATAGCCCAGTCTTAAGCACTTGATTGCAATTAACGATATGAAAGCTATATCGAAAGCGACTTTGAGCGTTATTGAGAAAACTGAAGTGATAATTCAGTTAATAACTTAGCTGATAACCTTAATAGACAACTCAAAATGACAGAGCTTACTAATCCATGTAAAACACAAATAATTAGTGTAGCGGGTAACTTGTATTTTCCTCATTCAAGTTGCCGCTACATCTTATCGCCCTGCATGTGATAAGGGGAGCAATTACTCTATAAAAAACAAATGCATTGTTGATAATAATCCGCTAGCATAAAATTCTAAATGACGGCGTTTCCGCTTTAACTATCATTGGATTGTGAAGCATAGAGAATACAAACAGCATTCTGCCATTAAACAGAATCAAATTAGAGGTCATGAGCAACTGATGTTAAGTGATCATTTATGAAGTTGTCCCCTGCACTTTATTCTTTAATGATAATGCTCTTTTGGGTACAGCCTGATACCGTTTCGGCGGAAGAACTCTCCTATTTGATCATTGCCAATCAAGCTGAACCATTTCAAATCAACACTTCAAATCACCAAGCTAGCTCAGGCATTATCAGTGATGTGATCTCTCTATTGGCGACTAAAAAGCCGTTCAAAATAGTTCCACATGTTATGCCTTTTAAACGCTACAATCATGAAATAAAGGCAAAAACCTATACAAAATGGATAAGTTATGGCTCACCTGCATGGCGCGATAATAAACAAGTATTAACACAGAATAAACGTCTATCTAAACAAGCCTTATTTAGCGTCAATCACTCTCTCGTACAGCTTAATAGTGACCGAAATACGTATAGCAATGTAGAAGACCTTTTCGGTAAAACTGTCATTCTGCTAAAAGGTTTTTCTTACCCAGGTCTGACAACCTTTATAGAAAATGGCCAAATTAAAAAAGTGGAAGCAAGAAGTCATCAAAGTGCGCTACAAGCGTTAATAAATAAGCGTGGTGAGGTATTCATTGAAATGGAAAACCGAATTCGTTATGCCATAAAACAGCATAGTATTGACCAAAGTCCGTTAAAACTAACCAATGCAACGAATATTACGCCATCTTTAAATATCCACTTATCATACGGTGATAGTGTTAGCCAAGATACGATTAATTGGATAGATGACCAAATCGTGATCATGAAAGCCAATGCACAACTAGAGTCGATAATTAATCGGTATCAATAGAAAATAGCAGCATAATATGTTGATTTAACCAGATTAACCCTCATTATTTTACACTATAGGAAACACTGTTTTTACAAAGAGTAAAACCCGCTTACCTAGGGTGTTGCGCCTGGTAACTTCTGTTACAATCTGCGCCACTAAAATTAAGCTTCTCAATAATAAAAGTGTGCCCTATGAATCTTGCAGATAAAGTTTTAGTCGTAAATGACAACCTTCCAATTCGTACTAACCAACCAGTCCACTCAGGCAAAGTTCGCAGTGTTTACTGGTTAACCGAAGAAGATAGCGCTCGGTTAATTAAAGACAAAGGTTACGATGTACCAGCCGATGCCCCACTTGCCATTATGGTGATAAGTGACCGTATTTCAGCTTTTGATTGCGTATGGCAAGGTGAAAATGGCTTAAATGGTGTTCCTGGTAAAGGAACAGCACTAAATGCTATCTCAAACCATTGGTTTAAACTTTTCAAAGACAAAGGCCTTGCTGACAGCCATATTCTAGATATCCCGCACCCATTGGTATGGATTGTACAGAAAGCGCGTCCAGTGATGATTGAAGCGATTGCACGTCAGTATATTACTGGCTCAATGTGGCGTTCATACACTAAAGGTGAACGTGAATTTTGTGGCATTACGATCCCTGAAGGCTTAGAGAAAGATCAAAAGCTGCCAGAGCTATTAATTACTCCTTCCACTAAAGGTGTATTAACTGGTCTCGAAGGCGTGCCAGAAGCTGATGATGTTAACGTATCGCGTAGCGACATTGAACGCCACGTTAAGGGCTTTAATTTCAGCGATGAGTCTGACATCGATCTTTACGAAAAGCTCCTAAAAGAAGGATTTGATGTCATTAGTGCCGCACTAGCTGAGCATGATCAGATTTTTGTTGATACAAAATTTGAATTTGGCTATGTCAATGATGCCGCGGGTAACGAAAAGCTTATCTATATGGATGAAGTTGGCACCCCTGATAGCTCGCGTATTTGGGATGGTTCATCACACCGCGATGGTAAGATCATTGAACAATCTAAAGAAGGCTTTAGACAGTGGCTACTAAACCACTTCCCAGATCCTGATATCTTATTAAATAAGAATCGTATGGAAGAACGCCTTGCTCTAGCCGTTGATAATAAGCTACCAGAATCAGTAATGATGGATATCTCTAATACCTACGTCGGTATCGCAGAGAAAATTATTGGTAAAAAACTACATATCAGCGAAAATCCTAAGCAAGAGATCATTGCGATCTTACGTAATGAATATCAACTAATCGTATAAGCGATTTCCTGATATAAAAAAGCCGCAATAAAATGCGGCTTTTTATTGAACAATTAACACTCAACTTAGTGCCTACTTATAAATTGATGCTTCGCCTTCAGGGCGAGTTTTCAACACCTTTAAAAACCACATGTATTGCTCAGGGTAAGCCAAAATAACTTGTTCAACCGCTTTATTCAAAGCGATAGCTTCATTCTCTTTACCTTGCATGGTTTCAGGTTCAATTGCTGGCATCACCGTTAAATCAAAGCGATGTTTAGCTTTATCATAACCAATTTTAACAGGCATAACTTGAGCATTGCCCGCTTGAGCTAAGCGCCCAACTACAGGTAATGTCGCTTTAGTCGTGCCTAAAAATGGAGCAAACACGCTTTTATCACGGCCTAAATCTTCATCTGGCAAATAAAAGAAGCTATTGTCCTGCTTTAGCTCTGATAACAATGCGCGGATCCCTGCTTCACGCATGTAGATATTACCGCCTTGCGAACTACGCATACGGTTATTAAACCAGTTAAATAAACCATTTTTATGGGCTTTAGCCATTGAGACCATTGGCAAGTCAATATTTAAGCGCAAACCTGCATACTCTATTCCCCAAACATGAGGCATGATAAAAATCACCGGTTGCCCTGCAGCACGTGCTTGTTCAACATTTTCAAAGCCATGTAGTTGTACACGACGCCTCATATGCGCGCGCGACTTAAGCATAAGCTCTGATTGTGCCAATAAAATCATCACAAAGTTTTCAACGTTATCTTTAACTAACGCATCAATCTCAAGGGTCGACTTTTCAGGGAAACAAGTGGTTAAGTTTGCTCTAGCAACCTTAATCGGCTTCTTAGCAATATGCATCACCAATTTGGCCAATGTACGAGCAATAGGGTCTCGAAGCCAAGCTGGCATTAAGCCAAAAATAACTAAAACCAGAATCGCCACCCAGGTAGGCCAATATTTAGGGTGTAACAGACTCAAGCTAAAACGACGGTCAAAATACTTAGGCTTTCTAGACAAGTCTAAAACCTCTACAGCAAGTGAATAACAGAAAAAGCCACTCTATTGAGTGGCCTCTTCATAACGATGCTAAAACGATTACTTCTTCGCGTTAGCTTCTTCGACTCGGCTTTTCAGCTTCTGTCCTGGACGGAACGTCACTACACGACGTGCCGAAATTGGGATATCTTCTCCCGTCTTTGGGTTCCTTCCCGGTCTTTGATTCTTGTCCCTCAGGTCAAAGTTGCCAAAGCCAGATAGCTTGACCTGCTCACCACTTTCAAGAGCTTGACGAATTTCTTCGAAAAACGTCTCTACCATCTCTTTCGCTACTCTCTTGTTGATACCTAGCGTTTCAAAAAGATGTTCTGCCATTTCGGCTTTGGTAAGTGCCATACTTTTAGTCCCTCAACGATGCGTTGAACTCGTCCTTCAGAGCAGAAACCACGACTTCTACCATCTCTGCGATTTCTTTCTCTTCCAGTGTACGAGCGTTATCTTGTAATAAGAGTGCTATTGCAAGGCTCTTTTTGCCTTCCTCTACACCTTTACCTCGGTATACATCGAACAAGTTTATGCCAACCAACTGATTTTCGCCAACTTTTCTTATCATTTTTACAACATCATCGGCTGAAATAGCGTCATCTACTACGATGGCGATATCACGACGGTTTGCTGGAAACTTAGATACAGTCTGGGCTAGCGGCAAATTAGCGTGCAATAAAGCGTCTAATTCTAGCTCGAAAATAATTGTTTTTCCGTTAAGGCCAAATGGCTTTTCTAGGCTTGGGTGAACCGTACCTATAATACCAATAACGCGATCATCTCTTAAGATTTCAGCACATTGCCCCGGATGTAACGCTGGATGTGTTGCTGCTCTGAAACTAAATTCAGCATCTGCAACAGTCAAACCGATGACTGCTTCTAAGTCACCTTTGAGGTCAAAGAAGTCAACTGTTTTTGACTCCATTGTCCAATGCTCATCATTTTGATTACCAGCAATAACTGCAGCAAGCATAGGTTGTTGTGACACACCTGATTCTGCAGTTTCATTTGGTACAAAACGTAGACCTGTTTCAAACAGTCTGACACGGTTTTGCTGACGGCTTTGGTTATAACCCACTGCAGTCAAAAGACCGGTGAACATAGACAGACGCATTGCAGACATCTCTACCGAAATTGGGTTCGGTAAGATCATTGCTTCTGCACCTGGGTGAATCAACTCTTGTTGCTTAGGATCAACAAAGCTATAAGTAACAGCTTCTTGGAAACCACGAGCAACCAACATGCTGCGCACGCGCTTAATGTTGATGTTTGATTCTTTATGATCAGACATGCTTAATTGCGCAACAGGCGCAATATTTGGAATATTGTTGTAACCATAAATACGGGCAACTTCTTCAATTAAATCTTCTTCAATTGCCATGTCAAAGCGATAAGTTGCAGTGGTTACATTCCACTGCCCATCTGCGACTTCAACAACAAAGCCTAAACGCTCTAGGATTTCAGTCACATCGTTATCTTCAATGTGGTGACCTAGGGTTTTATCTAGCTTGCTACGACGTAGCACGATTTGTGCAGGCTTTGGTAGGTGTTCGTCAGATTTAGCTTCAACGACAGGACCCGCTTCACCGCCACAAATGTCTAGTACTAGACGGCTCGCGCGATCCATTACTTTTTGTTGCAATTCTGGGTCAACGCCACGCTCAAAACGGTGTGATGCATCAGTATGCAGACCGATCTTACGTGCTTTACCTAAAATAGCTAAAGGTGCGAAGAAAGCACACTCTAACAAAATATCAGTAGTTTCAGTGGTAACGCCACTGTGCTCACCACCAAATACACCTGCAAGTGCTAATGGTTTAGCTTGGTCAGCAATGATCAACATGCCTTCTGGAATGGTGATTTCATTGCCATCAAGTAATGTTAGCTTTTCTTCGCCTTTAGGCTTACGCACTTGAATGCCACCATCTAACTTAGCTAAGTCAAATGCGTGCATTGGTTGACCAAATTCAATCAACACAAAGTTAGTGATATCAACAATTGGGTCGATAGAGCGAATACCGCTGCGACGCAACTTCTCTTGCATCCATAGTGGTGTTTCAGCTTTCACGTTAACGTTTTTGATAACACGGCCCAAGTAACGACCACACTCTTGTGGCTCTTGCACATCAATGCTCACTTCATCAGTGATAGTTGCAGAAACAGCTTCCCAAGTAGGTTCTGTTACTGCTTGACGGTTAAGAACACCAACTTCACGAGCAAGACCAGCCATACCTAGACAATCTGCGCGGTTAGCCGTTAAGTCTACGTCGATTACCGCATCGTTTAGATCTAGATATTCACGTACGTCTTGACCCACAGGTGCATCTAATGGCAATTCAATGATGCCATCGCTTTCGATATCGACACCTAGCTCGCCAAACGAACACAGCATACCGAATGATGGTTGACCACGTAGTTTAGCTTTCTTAATTTTGAAATCGCCAGGTAGCACAGCGCCAACCATAGCAACAGCAACTTTAAGGCCTAAACGACAGTTTGAGGCACCACATACGATGTCGATTAGCTCTTCGCCGCCAACATTGATTTTAGTTACACGTAATTTGTCAGCATCTGGGTGCTGACCACATTCAACCACTTCACCAACAACTACGCCGCTAAAATCTGCTGCTACTGGCTCAACGCCATCAACTTCAAGACCTGCCATGGTAATTTGGTGTGATAATTCTTCGCGGTTAACACTTGGGTTAGCCCACTCACGAAGCCAAGATTCGCTAAATTTCATGCTATTACAGCTCCGTTTATTTAAATTGCTTCAGGAAGCGTAGGTCGTTTTCAAAGAATGAACGTAAATCGTTAACGCCGTAGCGAAGCATTGATAAACGCTCTACACCCATACCGAATGCGAAACCTGAGTACTTCTCTGGATCGATACCCACGCTGCGAAGTACATTTGGATGTACCATGCCGCAACCTAAGACCTCTAACCACTTACCATTTTTACCCATAACATCCACTTCTGCTGAAGGCTCTGTGAATGGGAAGTAAGATGGACGGAAACGCACTTCTAGATCTTCTTCAAAGAAATTACGTAAGAAGTCATGCAAAATGCCTTTAAGCTCGGCAAAGTTAACGTTCTCAGCGACAAGCAAACCTTCAACCTGATGGAACATTGGTGTGTGAGTTTGATCGTAATCGTTACGATATACACGGCCTGGAGAAATAATACGTAAAGGTGGCTTCTCATGCTCCATAGTACGGATCTGCACGCCAGATGTTTGCGTACGTAGCATCACTTTTGGGTTAAAGTAGAACGTATCATGATCAGCACGAGCAGGATGATGCTCAGAGATGTTTAGTGCGTCGAAGTTATGGAAATCATCTTCAATTTCTGGTCCGTCTTTAACAACGAAGCCAAGCTCACCAAAGAAAGCTTCAATGCGCTCAATCGTACGAGTAACAGGGTGTAAACCACCATTTTCAATGCGACGACCCGGCAAGCTTACATCAATGCTTTCAGCTTTCAGCTGCGCTTCAAGCTCTGCTGCTTTAAGACCATCAATGCGAATAGAAAGCTGCTGCTGAACGGCCTGCTTAGCTTGGTTTACTGCTTGACCAAAAGCTGGCTTCTCTTCAGGAGGAAGTTTCCCCATCATTTTCATCATGTCGGTGATTTGACCTTTTTTACCAAGGTAATCGACACGGAGGTCATCGAGAGCTTTTAAATCTGTAGCTCCTTCGATGGCGGCTAAAGCCTGTTCTACGATCTCTGTTAACTGTGACATCATCTCTTCCAGTGCGAGTAAGTCTTAGACCTACGACTTTTGGGCTAACGTATTTTCTTAGTGAAAATAGAAAAAGACTAAAATTTTACGTTAGACAGCCACATTTGACTAGGACTAATTCACCTTTTTCCTCGCTAACTCCCTATTTTGTTTAGTCCTTATACATGCGACTAAATTTTAACGTCGACAGTAGAGGTTCCAAAAACATGATGTTAGCGCTCTTTTTTCAAGCAGCTAACGTAGAATTCTTATACAAAACGAATAGGTTAATTTAAAATACAACCACTTATACATATTTTAGATATCCCAACATTCAATAAGTTAGCAAAGCCACTGTTTAAAAAGAAGGCGAACGATTATAAAATAGCAAATATTAGTTAAGAAACTGTTTTCTTGTCCGATAAAGAGTCAGGTCGGCGATTTATCAATAAGAGAACATTATGAAAGAAGTTAAGTTCCGCTGGGTGGATAAATACCTAATCCACATGACACTCAAAGCAAAGTTTGCCGTTTTGGCGATAATCCCTATCATAGCCTTAATAGGTTTAACGATTCTGCTTAACGCTGGTTACAAACAAAACCTACAGGAAAATCAAGTTAAGCAAACTCAAAACTTTAACGAAAAGCTTAATAAAGCCCTTGATACTGCTTATCAATATATTCCACAAGAAGACAAAGCTGCATATCTAGAATCCTTTCAGGGTGAGCTAACTATTACTCATCAAGATTCCGCAACACGCCAACTTACAACACTTGCTAACAGCGGTGGCGAAACTCGCATTATCGGAAATCGCGTTGAAAGTGTCAGCATGGCTAGTGCTAACGGGCTAATAACCACCCTCAATAGTACGCAAATCCAAGGCGGCCAAGATCAAAGTCTGGCATATATCGCTTTAACGCTACTCATCTTTATTATCTTGCTGGCTAGCTATTACATTTCGAGCTTTGTAGGCGGTGCACTTTATACCAATGTTATGGCGCTAAAAAAAGCAGCTGACGGTGATCTAACAGGCCGATTAAACTTCTTTGAAGTCAAAGACGAATTTAGTATTTTAGCAATTAGCATCGATACTCTCGTTGAGCGTCAACACAAGCTAGTATCGGAAATGACAAGTGGTAATGAACAGATCCGTAACGTTGTTCAAGCGTTCAGAAATACTGCAACGGATGGACAGGCTTTGGCTGTAGATCAACGCCAACATATTGATTCATTAGCCACTGCCATGGAGCAGATGACTGCTGCGGTAATTGAAGTGGCTCGTAATGCTGAACTGTCATCAACTGAAACTCAAGAAGCTAATGTGCAAGTCGACGCCGGCTCACGTGATATTGCCGTTACCGTTGAAGCTATTGGTGGTCTTTCAAATGAAATAGCTGATGCATCTGATGCCGTCAACCATCTAAACGATAATGCAGCCAAAATCGATGAAGTCGTTACAACCATTAATGCCATCTCAGAGCAAACTAATTTACTTGCACTAAATGCCGCTATCGAAGCAGCTCGTGCAGGTGAACAAGGTCGTGGCTTCGCTGTAGTTGCTGACGAAGTCAGAACCTTAGCAGGCCGAACCCAAGCCGCGACAGTTGAGATAAAGACAATGATCGAAGCGTTACAGTCAGGCGCTCGTAACTTAAAACAGGTAATGAGTCGTACCGTGGAGAAAGCTGAAGAAGGTAAAAAGCACGTACTTGATACTGGTAAGGATCTAGAAGGGATTGCTCATCACAGTGCTAAGGTTTATGAGATGAGCGTATTAATCGCTACTTCTGCAGAAGAACAATCAGCAGTAGCCAATGAGATAGCGACAAACCTAATGGATATTCGCAATCAATCACACCATGTTGAGCAATCAGCGAATCAATCAGTTACTGGGTGTGATGAACTACATGCAACAGCAGAACAGCTCGACAAATTACTCATCGGCTTAAAAATCTAAAGTTTTTTCAACTATCCAGTAAAAAGCAGCCGTAGGCTGCTTTTTTTGTTTTTCATCAATATTTTCGTTGATAGTTACACCTGTTTGTTTTACAAAAAAATAACAAGACTTGTATAATTAGTTCACTAAGACATTTAGCTTAATTCTTTTATCTGTAAGGAAACTGAATAAAAGGAATAATTTATCATTGAGCGTTGAATTATCATGGTCAAACCTATAACAACACAAGCAAAACTGACTAACTGGCGATCAAGTTTGCCAATGCAGTTTATGTTAATCCAACTTTTTGTCGCTGCGGTGATAATTATTGCCAGTGTTTGGTTTTTAAAAACCATTGAACGTGACAGACTAGTTGATAATCAAACTTCGCTCAGTATTAATCTCGGTAAAACCATTACAGCAAAATTACAAAAGAAAACCAGCCGGATTGAAAACCTTGCGGTTTCCATTGGAGCTCTAGGAGAGATCAATCAACAAACCCCAGAGCAATTAATTCTAGCCGTACCTGCAATTCTGAATCAAACTGGTCAGCAAGAGGTTATTCTTGGAGGTGGTATTTGGCCTGAGCCATTTATGTTTGATAACTCACGCAAAAAAGATAGCTACTTCTGGTCCCGTAATAGCGTTGATGAGCTAATAAAAGTCAATGATTATAATGCGGAATCAATTGCAGATTACGTTGACGAAAATTGGTATGTGCCCGCCAAATTTTACCCGAAAGATACCACTTATTGGTCAAAGTCTTATATTGACCCTTACACTCAAAACGCCATGATCACAGCGTCTGTACCTATGTGGTCAGATCATCAGTTTATTGGCGTATCAACCGTTGATATAGCCCTGTCGAGTCTCGATGACTTTTTCAGCACTGCGGTCGCAAACACTGGTGGCTATGTGTTTGCCCTCGATCAACAGAATCGATTATTATCTTACCCAGACAATGAGAGTAACGATAACCAGGCAATCAAAAATAGTCAGCTTTTCCAGCCATTCGCCAACTTTGCCAAAAGCCACCCTGCTTTTACACCATTACAAAATAAAATTTCGAAGATTGATCAGCAGTTCATAAAGACTGCAAACAATACGAAAGCCTATGAAGATGGTCAACTGAGCAATGTGATAACCAATACCCCATCTCAAGAGCGTGAAAAGTTAATCGCTATGATTAATCAGAACGCCAACAACCCGCTTAAAGATGTCGAAGTATTAGCTAGCATCCAATTGACCAACGATCCAAGATTAAATGAGCCTGTATTGGTTAGTGTATTTTTGATGCCAGGCACTTACTGGAAAATCATTCTGGTTACCCCGTTATCGAGTATTAACTACAACAGTCAATCCTTAGCAAGCTCAGTGGGGATCTATTTGGTTGGTATCCAAATTCTCGCATTAATGTTGCTGTTTATTATGCAGAATAAGTTGTTCATACACCCGATTAGCAGAATGGTTGCCGCATTAAATGACAGTAACCCTGCAAAAGTTGAGTTAGAAGCAACCACGCGAAATGATGAAATAGGCATGTTGGCAAAAGCATTTAGTTCACGTACTAGGCAGCTAGAGATCGCGTTGGCAAGCTTAGATGCAACAAACCTCGCACTAGAGCAACAATTAGATGTACAACAACAAGCACAAACAGAGCTAAAAGAAAAAACAGAACAACTCAATAGTGTACTTAACTCTGCCAGTAACTTAATTTTTATTAGTGATCTAAATGGTCAATTAACTTTAGTCAATAATCAGGTCTGTTTGACGTTTGCGCGTAATAGAGGTGAGCTTCTTGGTGCTAAAACCCATTTAATAATGCCAAGAGAAATCGCTCAAGTTAATGCAAAGAATGATCAAACCGTTATCGATACACAGCAAGAGCTCAGCTATGAGCAAAGCTTTCCGGTAAAAGATAAACAACATACCTACTTAGTCACTAAATTCCCCATTTTAAATAATCAAAACCAGATAAGCGCAGTGGGCACCATTGCATTTGACATTAGCGCCAGTAAAGTTCTCGAACGTAAAAAAAGTGCCCAGTTTGAAATTTTAGCCAAAGAGACTTCCGATAATATTCGTTTTATAGAGAAACTCGAACAAACGAATAAGCGTCTGTTAAGTGAATCGCAAAATGCTAAAGCAGAGTCGAATCGCCGCGTCAACTTTGAACAAGTAAAGTTAGATAATCAGGCTTTATATCCATCTTTAGTGGCTGCGATTGTTAAACCTATATTTAGAAAACAAGATGATTTAGCTGCTAATGCCTATCGCTTAGCAAATGGTGATCTTGATGCCAAAGAGTTTACTCACTCTCTTTCAGCTCAAACCGAGAGGCTACGGCACTTAGAATATCTATTCTCCGCTCAAGATTATGTCACCAAGCCAATCGACCTAGTACTGTTATTAGAGCATATCGTCGCCCTACTCGCTCCGAAGTTAAGTAGCAAGGATATAGAGCTAAGCATCCACAGTGAGAGTCGACTTATTGTCGAGGGGATACATTGGCATTATTTACTGGTGTTTTATCGAGCCATTAGTAACACAATTAATGACGCTTTTTATCAAAAAGCGACAGGGCAAAAAATTAACGTCAACCTGAGCAAAGACAATCAGCAAATCCATATTAATATCAGTGACAATGGCAAAGGCTTTACACAAGAAAACCTAGATAAATTACAATCAGCACTGACTAATAACGAAGTCAAAGGCACACTGTCAGCGTTATCTATTTGGCTTATGAGTGAGTTTAATGGCCAACTTACAGTGAGCTCGTTAACTGATAATGCCTTTTCGACCCAATTAAACTGCACATTATTAGTTAGCAAATAGCAAAGCAGTAACAAAATCACCTCGCCGGCCCACACGAGTTATATCGACTCGTATCAACCGTTAAGTGACTCTCACTTCGCCACTAAAAAGCGCCATACAATGTACGGCGCTTTTTAGTGTCTCTTGTTAAACTCGTAGCTTTATAGAGTCTAGTAATAAGCTAAAGTGATACGTCAACGATATAGTGGCCTTGGAGCCAGTTGCGGCCTATTAATAGTTTGTAAGACATTTTGCTTCTATCTCTTAGATTAACCTTAACCTTATACTCTTGTCCCGGCTCCCCCACATTCAACTCAACCATGTAACGGATCTCACTGCCCTGTGCGTTTCTAATTAGTGACGTTTCGACAATACGTGACTTAACCACATGAGACTCGCCTTTCTCATTTTCGGTCGTGAAATGAATAACTTTACCGATATTCTTTTCCATATCAGGGTCTTCATTGTCAATTTTCATGTCATAAGCATGCAACGAATTCTCTACAGCTCCAGTATCAATACGAGTCTTAAACTTTAAACCCGACTCGACAATGCTAATTGATGCCGTTGGGCCAATCAGTTTCTTTTCGGAAACATCGACGACATACCGGTCTTTGAGCCAATTACGACCAATAAGCAACTTGTAATCCATGTGGCTACGGTCTCTTAAATTAACTCTAACCGTTCGCTCCTTTCCTTTAAAACCGACGTCTAAATCGACCATATAACGAGTCTCTCTACCTTGAGAGTTACTCACGGTAGATGTCTTAACGATTTTAGCTGTTAAACGTTTCTGCTCACCGGCATTATTTTCAGTAGTAAAAGACACCATTTTGCCAACATTGTCTTTCATTCGTTTGGCACTTCCACCTTCAACCTTAATATCAAAAGCATGCAAAGAGGTATTTCCCGCTCCGGTGTCGATACGAGCAACATAGGAAAGATCTGCATGGGCTACTGACATTTCAGCTGTTGAGCCGATGACAGCTTTGTCACTTGCCGCAGATACAGAAGTACTGAGGATCAATAAGCACAACCCAACTCTTTTAAGCATTGTAATTCCTTAATAAATAAAAATAATCTGGAACATCTTGCGCTAATGATAGCAAGGTTTAGCCATCATTGATGCACCTGTTAATATGCCACAGCAAAGCTGAATATAAGCTTGCTTAAAACATATAACTCGATTGAATGTTGATGAACAGGGTTATAGCTTAACCGATAAAATTAAGCACAAACAAACTAAACAATGATGCCGTACACACACAATGGCATAACGGCCAATTCAAATTAACTGGAGCATTTAAAGAACGGAAATTACGATAAAATTGCACCGCGAGCCAGACTAAAATAAAGGGCACAAACGGTAAAGAAATCACTAATGGAAAAAAGCCCCAACCAAGATCGAAAGCATTGTGACTAAATAGTCTAAGACAAAACAAAAATATTAATAAACAAGCATAGACAAGCAAGTGCTGTTTATTTAGTGAGGTTTTAACCTTGCTGAGCATCGCTTTCTCCTTTATCGATACTGCAACATTATGCCTATAAGTCAAAACCAACAAGCGAGCTAGACTAAAATACTGTAACTAAATATAAAATAGGTATGCCTATGCAGCCAACAATCGACCGATCTCTTGATCAAATAGGTTCTTAATTAAGCATGAAAACTCAGCAATAAATAAGGTCTGCTCAGCTGTTGCTTTTTGATCTGCAACTCGAGCTAAAATCTCTTCTAAATCATAAACAATCGAATCGACTTCACGGACCACAAGATTGCGCTGTGCAAAAGTTAACGAGGGGTTTTGACCACAAACCATGATGATTTGGGCAGCAAGTTGCTCTTCAAATAACTCCATCACGGTGTCATCTGCAGCGCTTTTCTGATGTGAATCTGCAAAAATACCTAAATGTTCAGTCAAATACTGAACTAGGTGGATGTACCCATCTTTATCGGTAACCATATTCAACCTAAAACACATAAATGTGTGCACTGCTAAGCACTTAAAAACGGCTTAGCCACCATTATTATTCAATTGTTCTAGGCCGAATATTATCTGAGTTTTGCTATAATTGAAATATTCGTAAGCTAAATGGTAAAACTCATAGCATTCACTTATATACTATAGGCTCGCGACTTCTTTTTTAATAAAGAAGTTTTCCTCTAAAAAATCGCAATAAAAAGGCCAATTAATCAACGAAAAAAATCAATTAATTGACCGATTAAGCGATGACAATAACAAACTTAATTATTGTGTAAGGTTAAGAATAAACGATACAGGTACAGCCTTACTGATTGCCGACAGCCCTGCAATTTCGCGTAGTTTTTCGACGCCAGCCGATAAACCAAAGCTATCAGCATTTACAATAACAGGCATTACACTCGATACCAATAAATGTGTATTTGAAAGCTTAGCAATGTTCACAGTGAAAGCCATCGTTTGCTTTTGGCCGTGTAATTCAACTTCACCGTCAACTGTTACGACTTTCGCTGCCCCAACAGCTAATCCCTTAACCAGATTAGGATCAACCTTAGCTGTTAGCGTTAGTTTAGGGTACTTATCCACCTCAAATAGCAATGAGCCCATACGTTCATCTCTTATCTCAACATTAGTAACAACGCTGGCAAGAGAAACGGCGAAATTAAACTGTCCTTTATCATTTAACGTGCCATCTATCGAAGTAAAGTGGTGAACTTCAGCAATATCCCCTTTTTTAATAGAGATAAAGTTTACGTTTGAACTGGTGTTGTCAACATTCCATGTACCGGCTGAAGCCATTAGCGATAAAGGCAATAGCAATAAACCCGTAATGATACTCTTCATGTCCGTTCCCTCTTATTTAGAAAATGATATTTAAATTGTAGTGTTTAAATTATGATATCTATCAATAATTAAGCTAGCACTAATCTAACATGCTTCCACATTAGGCGGAGCGATTTTTACCTATAACAATTTATATTCATCACTTATTTTAGGGCATGTTTACTGTCCTAGCCGCTTTTTAAAGATCTAAAGGTTCTAGGAAACTGGGGAAATAGCCGGTATTTGCAAACCAACGGACTTATAGATTGTTCGAGCTAAGCTCCGAACCTTTTAATGATTTTCTCGTTTGACTAACGAGTATAGAAGTGAGATGGGCAACTTTCTTATTAAGGAACCATTTAAAAATAGTTATGATTTCAAAGGATAAACAAGCTGGTATAGCATATACATTTTAAACACATAAATACCAATAAAAACAATTAAAAAGCCACGCTGAACGTGGCTTTTTAATTTCAATTACGGCGCTAAGCGGCTGCGCTGCCAAGCGTCAGCAACTTTGGTATATATAAAACGGTCATGCAGCCTATGTTCGCCACCTTGCCAAAACTCAATGCTGCTTGGGCGAACCACATAGCCGCCCCAAAACTTAGGCAGAGGAACATCACCATTAGCAAACTTTGCTTTCATCTCAGCAAACTTAGACTCTAATGCTTTTCGGGCGCTAATCGGGCTCGATTGCTTAGAGACCCAAGCTGCTATTTGGCTTTCTTTAGGTCGACTCATGAAGTACTTCAATACTTCTGTCTTTGATAATGGCTCGGCCACACCGGTCACAGCGACCTGTTTTTCTAGACTGTGCCAAGGGAATAAAATACTAACGTTGGCATTATTAGCAATATGCTGTGCTTTACGACTTTCTAGGTTGGTAAAAAATACAAAGCCATCATTATCAAAACGCTTCAATAACACAATACGCTGGAACGGCTGGCCATGCTCATCAACTGTCGCCACAGACATGGCGGTAGGGTCTTGAATTTTTGAATCGCGAACCACCTCAAGCCAAGCGTTAAACAGCACCATAGGATCACTCGGTACATCTTCACTGTGTAACTCGCCTAACGTGTATTCTCGTCTAATATCGCTAATCTCTGACATCCTAGATCCCTTGCAAAACGGCATAAAAAAAGAAGCGCTGTAAACAGCACTTCTTTAATAATAACAACCTTAGACCCATAGCGGGAGACTTTTAACTAATAGTTTGTCGCCTGCTGACAGTCTTGATATTGCAAAGCTTATCAAATAAATAGGATTACTTAATCTTACCGTTTGCTTCAGCCCATACGTGCAGCATCTCAAGACCTAATGTTGCACCAGCAAGAGCAGTGATCTCTGCACTATCGTATGCTGGAGCAACTTCAACAACATCCATACCAACAATCTTCATACCTTTAAGACCACGAATAATCTTCATGGCTTTATCGCTTGTTAAACCACCGCAAACCGGAGTGCCTGTGCCAGGAGCAAAAGCTGGATCCAAACAATCGATATCAAAAGTCACGTATAGTGGCATGTCACCAACACGCTCACGAATTTGCGCAACGATTTCATCGGCAGTCAAATCGTTAGCAGTGGCAGCATCAATCACTTTAAATAAATGATTAGCAGTATCGTACTCAGTGCGAATACCCACTTGAATTGAGTTCTCTGCGGCAATAATGCCTTCATTTGGCGCATGGTAGAACATAGTACCGTGATCGTATTTGCTACCTTGGCTATAAGTATCCGTGTGCGCATCAAAGTGCAACAGCGCCATTTTTCCGTGCTTCTTATAATGAGCACGTAGCAAAGGTAATGTAACGAAATGATCGCCACCAAAGCTCAGCATGGCTTTATCTGCTTCTAAAATCTTAGTTGCAAAGTCTTCAACACGTTGCGTAAAGTCAGCAGAGTCGCCGCAGTTGTATACTAAGTCGCCAGCATCAACGATTTTAACATGATCGCTAAGTTTAAACTGATAAGGCCAGCGAGTTTCTTCCCAAGCAAGGTTAACAGATGCATTACGAATTGCACCTGGCCCCATACGGCCACCTGAACGGCCTGTAGTAGCCATATCAAATGGCAGGCCTAAAACGACAACGTCTGCATCACCTTCAAGCGGTTTGAAGTCTAGCGGCTGTCTTAAGTAACCAAATGCATTTGAATAAAGCGAATAATCTGGCTTATCTGCAATAGTGGTCATAAATACTCCATAAAAGTGTCTAGAGTCACAATACTTCGGCGGACAGTATTTCAGTATCTGCTTGAGTATAGTGATTATAATTAAATTCATTGGATTGATTTAACTGTAGAACACAACTCGCAAGCCTTCTATTTGAAGGAAAAGACAAGTTATCTACCTGCATATTCATCCCAATGATGTCCCAACTGCGGGGGTTCAATATCATTAGCAATTCGGAAAAAATATTGAACGGATAGTGTAAAAAATCCATGTTTGTTTCGACACTCACATAAGAGCTTCGCTCTTGAGGCGTGATATGTATCGTTATAAATTTGTCTTCAAACAATCCATTGATTGAATATCCACACGGTTGAAACAGGTGATCGTCAAACTCAAAATCAGGCAATAAACGCTCTAAATCTAGTCGTTTGCGAATTTCAATACTTGATTGCTTGTCACTACGTAAATATTGCGCAATCTCACCATTAAGATGGTACATCAACAAACATGCACTTTTTTCTGTTTGTGCTGCATGTTTAGCACTGTAAAGATAATGATGATGACCGTCTAAGTGGCCTACCCGGTATGCCGAACCAGCAATTTTGGTTCTAAGCTGAGCAACATCATCTTCAAAACGAGTTGTTTGTAGATGGGGCGAAAATTCATTTTTACGTTGATAACTAAGCCCTGATATACCATCGGAGCCAATTTTATCAATAACACACATAACGGTATCGACTAAACGTGTATTACCACAGGTAATCAATAACAATTTGTGATCCCACACAAACAAACTTGATTCGCTTAACACATAGGCATCGCAATAAGTATTTGAAAGGTTGGATAAGATCTCTGCATCAGCCAATGCCAACGCTTGCCGCCAAAATGATACCGGTAACTGCTTTAATGAAACAGCTGTCGCACAGGTTTGCAGCTCTACTTTTTTCTCCGAACCTTCAAAAAACATCTATCGAAGCTCCTAAACAAAATTACGTGTTATTAAATGCCACCAAAGTAAGTGAGCGACTTTACAGTAACCTAAAAATAAAACCAGTTTTGAGCGAACTCAAAACTGGTTATAGTACACAAGCTAAAACGCCTGCTACATTTATTACGTTGCAATTCGCTTAAATCATCACTCGTTACGAAAAGTCTTCTAGATAAGTGTAACCTTTAAGACCTAGTTGTAACTCTTCTAAGATATTGGCGCGTTCATCTTCAGCAATATGCTTATTAACGAGTTCTTCATAGGTGCGCATAAACGATACAGCATCAAGGTTTACATAACGTAAAACATCAGCAACCGTGTCACCAGCAAGTACCGACTCAACATTAGTACGCGCATCATCATCTAGACGCACAACGGCAGAGTTAGTGTCACCAAACAAGTTGTGCATATCACCCAAAATCTCTTGGTATGCACCCACTAAGAAGAAACCAATTAAGTATGGACTTTCTTGAGTCCAAGCAGGTACTGGTAATGTCGTTTCAATACCTTGACCATCTACATATTGATCCACGGTACCATCAGAGTCACAGGTAATATCTAGCATTACGGCGCGACTTTCTGGTGCTTTATCAAGGCCAGATAGCGGCATGACAGGGAATACCTGATCGATACCCCAAGCATCTGGCAATGATTGGAATAGCGAGAAGTTAACGAAGAATTTATCAGCTAACTTCTCATTTAGTTCATCAATAATCGGACGGTGGAAACGGTATTTTGAGCTCATGCTACCCTGTAGCTCGTAACATACACGTAAGTTAACTTGCTCAGCCCAAGCGCGCTCAGCTAAACCTAACTGACCAACAGCAAACAATGAGTGCACTTCAGTCAAATCACTTTGACAGTCATGGAATATCTCGATCAGTGCACGTTGATCAGCTTTACCGCTCACTTCAACCCAAGACTGCCACATGTTGTGCAGTAATTGCGGTGCATCTTCTGCTGGTGGTTGGATATCTTCAGGTTTGTAAGCTTCTGTACCAATTACGTCTGTTAATAAAACCGCATGGTGTGCAGTTAAGTAACGACCCGATTCAGAGATAATCCTCGGCATCGGCTGCTCGTACTCTTTACACATGTCGGTTAACACGCTGACGATATTATTGGCGTACTCAGTTAAACCGTAGTTCATTGAGTTGTTGCTTTGGCTACGCGTACCGTCGTAATCAACCGCTAAACCACCACCAACGTCAAAACACTTAACACTTGCGCCAAGCTTCATCAATTCACAGTAGAAACGACCCGCTTCGCTTACGCCTTGGCGGATATCACGAATATTGGCAATTTGCGAACCTAAGTGGAAATGCAACAACTCTAAAGACTCAAGCATATCTTCTTGCTTAAGCGAGTTAATCACTTGAAGAACTTGAGCCGCGCTCAAGCCAAACTTAGACTTTTCACCACCACTTGCTTGCCACTTGCCTTTACCTTGGAAAGCCAAACGAACACGCAGACCTAAACGTGGTTTAACACCAAGCTCTTTAGCTTGCTCAAGTACCACTTTTAGCTCTGACATCTTTTCAAGCACGATGTAAACTTTATGGCCAAGCTTCTCGCCAATTAATGCAAGACGAATATATTCTTTATCTTTGTAACCATTACAAATGATAACCGAACTCGCCTTTTGCGCCATCGCAAGCACAGCCATTAATTCAGGCTTACTACCCGCTTCGAGACCAAGTTGCGGCACTTCTTTTTCAACTTGACTGGCTAGGATCTCTTCAACAACCGTCTGTTGTTGATTTACTTTAATAGGATAAACCAGCAAATAATCAGATTCGTATTGGTACTTTTGAATCGCCTGATTAAATGCCTGGCACAGGCTATTTACTCTATGATGTAAAATTTGTGGGAAACGCACTAATACGGGTAAAGCCACACCTGACTTAACCATATCTTTAGCCATTTCATTTAAACCAATGGTACAGTCTGGTCGACTTGGATCAGGTGACACTGTCACTTCACCATTGTCGCTAATGCCGTAAAGTCCTTGGCTCCAGTGATTTACGTTATAACTTGCGCGTGCATCATCAATAGACCAATTGCTCATATTTGTCCTAACCTGTCTATTTAACTCAAATAAGTTGACCGCCCCTAGTTGGCTAGAGTCAACTTGCGATTGTTTAAATCAATAATTATTTACTAATAAAAGTACAAACTATTCAAATGCATACTCAGAAACAGTCTTACTGCCTATACAAGCAAGCATTCGGCATAAAAAAAGTGTCTCTTCAAACCAAAGAGTCTTCAAGTTTTTATGGTATGACTTAAATCTATGCCTTTAAAGCCAGCATGTAAAACCCAATCCATAAAAAATCTATTTGTTTGCTTAAATACGGCTTAATTGATGTAGGTTACTCCCCACCAACACTAAGTAGACAAACAAACCGCTAATCTCTCGAAATTTTTGCGGCGCAATTAAACCTTGAGATACACGAGATTGCAAGACTCAATAGACCAATAATTGCTAATTAACCAAGATATCATTATCACCATACAATAGGGTGATAACAATACGTACCCTTTCGAGCCTAAATAGTGATAATTAACGCCATTTTATTACAGTAAAGGCCATATTGATGCGGCATAAGTTTGAATGGGCTAAAGCATATTGAAATGATTTCCACTATAATCGCTGCTGAAATTAATCGTTACTGTCTTTAAAGTAGAGAACATCATGATCCAGATAGGTAAAACCTGTAAGCTCGAAGTCGTCAAACAAGTTGATTTTGGTGTCTATTTAGACGCTAAAGAGATGGGCCAGGTCCTCCTTCCGCGTAAAGCTGTGCCGAAGGAATGCCAAGTTGGCGATATGGTTAATGTGTTTCTCTATTTAGATTCAGAAGACATGATCATTGCAACGACTAAACGTCCTTATGCTCAAGTCGGTCAATTTGCTTATTTAGAAGCCAAAGAAAACGGTCCATATGGCGCCTTTTTAGACTGGGGCTTAGAAAAAGACTTGTTATTGCCTTTCGGTGAGCAACACCGAGACATCGAGGTAGGTAAATCTTACTTGGTTTACATCTATACTAGCCATGTCGATGACCGCATTGTTGCATCAGCTAAGGTCGATAAGTTCCTTGATTTAACAGAGCCTAAATTCCGCAATGATGAAGAAGTGAATCTAATTATTGGTGGCTCAACCGATCTTGGTTACAAAGCCATTATCAACAATACCCACTGGGGCGTATTGTACAAAAATGAAGTGTATACACGTTTAAGCTTTGGCCAAAAGCTAAAAGGCTTTATTAAGCGTATGCGCAGCGACGGTAAGATTGACCTTATCTTACAAAAAGGCGCAAAAGAAGAACTTGATAAGCACTCAGTAACGATAATGATCAAACTTAAACAAGCCGGTGGTTTCTTACCACTCAATGACAAAACCGATGCAGAAGTCATCTACTCACAATTATCGATGAGTAAGAAAGCCTTTAAAAAGAGTATTGGTGGCCTTTATAAGAATAAACAGATCACTATTTCCCCTGATGGGATCCGTCTAGAAGATTAATAAATTTGGCTATACTGCTTGTAAAACAAGCAATTATATAGCTAAACCATAGATAGTCTCTTGCATTAAAGCATGGCTCTGATATAACAAAGTCATGCTTTTTTCTTAAGAGGTTATTATGGAACTGACTTTACACGAAGCTCGCGTCATTGGTGTGTTACTTGAAAAAGAGATCACAACACCTGAGCAATATCCCCTTTCTTTAAACAGTTTAACCTCTGGCTGTAATCAAAAAACCAGTCGAGAGCCAGTCCTAAACCTCAGTGAGTCGGAGGTACAAAACACCTTAGACAGCCTAAGCAAAAAAAGACTGATTTCAGAGCAATCTGGTTTTGGCAGCCGTGTCGTTAAATATAAGCACCGTTTTTGCAATACTGAGTTTAGCGATCTGCAACTTAAATCGTCAGAACTTGCTGTGATTTGTTTATTACTGCTGCGAGGTCCACAAACCCCCGGTGAACTCAGAACACGTAGCAACCGTTTATATGAGTTTAATGATGTCAGTGAAGCTGAAGCAACATTACATGACTTACAAAGACGAGAGTCTCCATTAGTGATGTTGTTAGCAAAAGAACCTGGTAAACGCGAAGCTCGCTATCGTCAGTTATTTACTCCCGTTAATGCAGATGAGCAAAACCCTCCCTCTCAACACAGCCTTGATAATTTTACTGCACAACAATCGACACCGAGCCCTGCATCAACAGCAACTGATACCGCGCAAGAGAGTAATACAGCACTAGAAGATCGAGTCAGTAAACTCGAACTTGAATTAGCCGAATTAAAAGCGCAGCTTGCAGACTTGCTAGAGTAAAAGTCGATTACCTATTCACATTATGAATTATTGCTAATGTTTCGCATCAACTTAGGGTTAACGCTGAGTTCCAATCAGTGTTAACCTATTTGCAATCTTTGTATTTAAAACTAAGGGATCCTTTTGGAACACACTCCCCAAAAAACAGCCCCCAAAAATAGCATGCTGCGTAACACTCTGTTGCTCGTGCAGTTTGAAGTCAAAAAAATGCTATTTAATCCTCGTGGTCTAGTCGCACTCGCTGCATTTGCCTTAGTCTGGTTACTAATTTTACTCTACCCCATTAGCAGTGCATCAAGCTTTTTGATTAACCCGGACTTTAGAGGGATTATAGAAGGCATATTTGGCCCTGACGCTGTCAGTGAGCTATTTAAATGGCCTGTTGCAGAGCTGGCAGTTTACTGGATTGCCGCGCTATATATCTTCCCTCTTTTTAGTATATTTGTTTCTGCAGATCAGTTTGCAACCGACAAATCACGAGGAATATTTCGATTTTTAACGTTAAGAGTAGGTAGAGACAGTCTGTTTTTCGGCAGATTTTTAGGCCATATAGCCCTGCAAAGCATACTCCTATGCCTAACTGTCATCGCTACTATTTTACTGGCAGCAAATAGAGACATGAGTCTATTACTACCGGCTTTAATCTCTGGGCTAATTGTGACTTTAAATTTAATTATCGTGCTACTACCGTACACCGCATTAATGGCTATTTTGTCCCTATATGCCAGTTCTGCACGCCAAGCAACTATCTATGCGATTCTGGTATGGGCTGCAATGTCGATAAGCATCGCCATTATCAATAATTATTTGCCAATCATTAGTGAGTTAAAATGGATCCTACCTGGCTCGCAGATCTCATTGATGATAAATACCCAAGGCTTACAAACCTTTATGTATGCACCTGTGGCATTAGTTCAAGCTGCTGTACTGTTATTTTTGGGTAAAGTGTATATCAATAGGAGCGCACTATGAGTTTAGTTAACTGCAAAGGGTTATCTAAATCCTATGGCGATAAAAAAGCCTTATCTCAGGTTGATATAACGCTCAATGCTGGCAGCCCTATCGCTTTAGTAGGTCCAAATGGCGCCGGTAAAACGACTCTTTTTAGCTTATTGTGTGGTTATATCACACCGTCATCAGGTGAAGTGAGTTTACTTGGCCATAAACCAGGCTCAGCGGAACTACTAGGGCGTATAGCTTCGCTACCGCAAGATGCTTCTCTTGACCCTAACCTCGATGTTCTAACCCAATTGACTTTCTTTGGCACCTTGCAAGGATACAATCGTAAAAATGCTCAAGCCGAAGCGATACGTGTACTTAACTTGGTTGATTTAGCTGATAGCGCTAAACAAAAACCTAGAGCACTTAGTCATGGTATGGCGAAGAGAGTAGCAATTGCACAGGCATTGATGGGTTCTCCTGAGCTGGTACTACTCGATGAACCGACTGCTGGCTTAGATCCTGCAAATGCCAAGAAAATTCGTGAGTTAGTCAAATCTCTTGCTGGTACTACAACATTTATTATTAGTTCGCACAATTTAGATGAACTAGAAAAACTGTGTGATCAAGTGCTTTACCTTGAGCACGGACAGCTGCGTCAGTCTGTATCTATGGCTGAGTCCCAGCATGACGACTATATCACGCTAACAATGCAGGGCTGTGAATCAGCGTCTCTTATTGAGGCAGTACTAAAGCTTGCCGACATTAGTTCAATCGAGGAGCGTCAAGCTAATCAGTTCCTGATTAAGCACAATAGCGCTGAAAGCTACGCAATTGAAATCTCGCTACTAACACTATTTAAAGAAAGAAACTGGCAATATAAAGCGATATTGAAAGGTAGAACCTTAGAAGAAAAACTCTTTTCTTAATCATCATTACACTAGTTAAATAATTAAACTTAAAACGGCGCAAATAGCGCCGTTTTTTTATACAAGTTAACTCAAAAAAGATTCGTTAATCGGATAGAATTTCTTGCCTAAGTGGATAATTTAATAGCAAGCTCGGCTAGTCTAGTCTAGAGTAAGACTTGATTTATACTTTACACCTGCCGTATTAGCAACAATCAAAATATTATCGCTTTTAAAGCTCCCCTTCTATCAAATAATGCAGTACAAGAAAGTTGCAGCACAAAAAACATGCACACTAAATTACCAGCCAACACTCCATAGAATATACAAATTTACATTGACCAAAGTCACAAGGCTGCAACCATAAAGCAGGCATATATCCGCTAGCAAAAACTAAATAAACAAACCATTTAACCAAAAACTAGAACATAGATTTACGTCAAGACAGTATTTTTATCTTTAACAATATACTGAATAGGCTGGCTTTCCAAAGCAAGGGGTTGTGAAGCAGCTTGAAAGAAGGTGGTTTTGTATGATGTTACGACTAAACAGCCATATCTAGCAGTGTTCGGTGATACGACAAAATGACTGACGAAAATAATTTACCGTTTTAAAACGAAAAAAGAGCCGTAGTAAACTACGGCTCTTCGAAATTCTGTGTGATTAGCTAGTGCTAATCAAGCTGGTAACTTAAACTACAGTTACGTTCTCAGCTTGTGGGCCTTTTTGACCTTGAGTAACAGTAAACTGAACTTTTTGACCTTCGTCAAGAGTTTTGAAACCGTCAGAGTTGATAGCGCGGAAGTGTACGAATACGTCTGGACCAGACTCTTGCTCGATAAATCCGAAACCTTTATCAGAGTTGAACCACTTAACAACGCCAGTAACTTGAGACATAATATTGAATCCTGTAAATATAAATTAAAGCCTTAACGGCGGTAAAGCTGGAAAATGCCGGTTTACTTAATGTTAACAGGACGAACATTGTCGTATTGAACACATAAAAATAAGCCTAACCTTCAAGCTGCAAACACTATAAACCATTCTCATCATAAGTCAACACTCATTCGTGTCAGAATTTAAGGTGTTTTTACTTATAATTCTACAGCTTGCTAAATGGATCAAAAAATACACTTCTGCAAATTAAAACTTACGCGCCTATAACCGCTTAAAAAACAACCAGCAAGCTGTAACCTTTGATTTATAAGGCTCGGAAGACTTCTACTTTAAAATCGAGTTCACAGCTTACACCTGATTTAGCTAAGGCTAATTTATTCTCTTCTGTTAATTTCCAGTTATAAGGAGTCATTTGTAAAAAGTGACTAATGTCTGTTGCATCGGTCAGTGTCAACAACTGCTCAATTCGCTCTTGATGGATCAATTCAAAGCCATCTATCTGCGACGATTCTTGAGTATGCTCTTTCGGATTATCATAAATAAGCTCTTTAAGAGCGTAGTGGTGCCTTGGTCCCGCGCAAACGGTAATAAGTATCCCACCTGATTTAACCACTCTTTTAAGTTCTTTATCTAATGACGGCGCATAAATCCGTAGCATAAAATCAAAGCTCTGATCAGGAAATGGCATATCAAACGCACTTGCGACACTAAAACTAATTTTTGGATAACGCTTAGCGGCATACTTAAGTGCCGACTTACTGATATCAACGCCATAAAGACTGAAGCCGTCTGGCAGACTTTCTACTAGTCGATTCGAGTAATAGCCTTCACCACAACCAATATCAACGCCAAAACGTGCATCTAGAGCATACTCATTAGCAAGCTGGTTTACTTTATCGCTTAATACTTGGTAATAGCCTTTATTAAGAAATTCACGTCTAGCAAACATCATCTCTTTATTGTCACCTGGATCATTAGACTTCTTTTTCTGAACAGGTAACAGATTAACGTAGCCCTCTTTGGCACAATCAAACCTATGGTTGGCAGGACAACACCAAGTCTTATCCGCTTTAGATAATGCTTGCTGACATAAAGGGCAACGGTAAATCATTTCAATCTCCAAACGGCAAAGCCTGACGCACGTAATTTAAATAACACGTACAAATATAGTCGGATAATAACCTGTTAGACGTGCAAGCAGAGAACCTACAAAACAATAAGCAAATGCCATTTAATCACTCTTACATACAGATCGTTTGAATCATTTGAGGCCAATAGTTCGCTTAGGGAAATAATGCTTGTTATCACAGGTCTAAAAAGGACGCTTATTCTACTACGTCAACCCATTTGGAACCAGCGGATAAAACTGCTGCAAACTCCAGCAAAGTACTTGAGTTGTATTAAGGAAACTAGGACATTCCTATCGAGGCAGTGCTATGATGAACTCATTTATTGCTTGTAATAGCCACAACACTTTATGCCTATGAATAACCAACCCACCCTCTTCTGGCACGATTATGAAACTTTTGGCGCCAACCCAGCCAAAGACAGGCCTTCTCAGTTTGCTGGCGTTCGCACGGATATGGACCTCAATATCATCGGTGAGCCAGAAACCTTTTATTGTAAGGTCGCCAATGATTATCTACCGTCACCAGAAGCGATTTTAATCACCGGGATCACTCCGCAACTCGCTAACCTAAAAGGTATGCCAGAAGCCGAGTTTATGAATAAAATTAATGGTCTATTCAGTCAGCCAAAAACCTGTGTTGTGGGTTATAACTCGCTTCGATTTGACGATGAAGTATCGCGCTATGGTTTTTATCGTAATTTTATCGACCCTTATGCCCGTGAGTGGCAAAACGGCAATAGCCGCTGGGACATCATCGATCTCGTGCGTGCTTGTTATGCTTTTAGACCTGAAGGTATTAATTGGCCAGAAAAAGAAGACGGTTCTCCTAGTTTTAAGTTAGAACAACTCACCGTTGCCAATGGCTTAAGCCATGAAAAAGCCCATGATGCCATGTCTGATGTCTATGCCACCATCGACATGGCAAAATTGATAAAGTCAGTGCAGCCAAAGCTGTTTGACTATTACTTTAGCTTAAGACAGAAACAAGCAGTATCTAAATTGATTGACGTGCTTGATATGAAGCCATTGGTGCATGTTAGCTCCAAGATCAGCGCCTTAAACGGTTGTACAACGATCATCGCCCCCGTTGCTTATCACTCAACCAATAAAAATGCGGTGATTTGCGTTAACTTGGCAATGGATATCGCTCCACTCATTGAACTTAGTGTTGATGAAATACGTGAGCGCATGTATACCCGACGCAGTGATTTAGCGCCTGATGAACTACCTATTGGTTTAAAACAAATCCACATCAATAAGAGTCCATTCATTGCGCCAGCAAATACATTAACCGATGAAAATGCAGCCAGACTGGACTTCGATAAAGCCTTTGCAAGAGAACAATATAAGAAGTTAAAACAACATCCTGAGCTTAGAGAAAAACTGGTTGCCGTATTTGATCTTAAACACGACGACAGAGCCATTGATGCCGACCAAGCTTTATATAGTGGCGGTTTTTTCAGCTCAGCAGACAAAGCAAAAATTGAAATCATCCGTAACACTCAACCAAACAACCTAGCAGCACTTGAGCTTGATTTCGACGATGGACGCCTTGCAGAGATGCTGTACCGTTATCGCGCTCGCAATTACCCTGAAACATTAAGCGACTCTGAGCAATATCGCTGGCGTGAGTTCTGCCAAAGCAGATTAAATGATCCTGACTATATTATTCGCCTAGAGAACTTGCTCGAAGAAACAGAGCAAGACGAATCTAAGCAAAAATTATTACAAGCTTTGTGTCATTATCTTAGAAGCTTATAGACTCTCTAAGTAATAAATGAGACCTTTATCGCATTCTAGTTGTAACAAGATTACTAGAATGATATTTCATTAGCGTTAACAAAAGGAAATAGCGTATGCAGGACCGATTTTTAAAAAGCATAGCTAAGTTACCTGAGAAACTAGCAACTGCAATTGTGCCGTTACTTGATCAAGACTTTGCTGGCCATATTGATGCGCAGCAACTTACTGAGCTGCAAGCTCAAACTGATATGGAGTTAAATGAATTACTGTTAGCGCTTCTACCAATAGCCGCAGCTTTAGCGCGTCCACCTATTAGTGAGTTTTTTGTAGGTGCCATTGCCAAAGGCAAAAGTGGCGATATCTATATGGGCGCGAATATTGAACTACCAGGCGAAGCATTATTTCACTCAGTACATGCAGAACAAAGTGCAATCAGCCATGCTTGGTTAAGTGGTGAAAGTGCAATTGAGGACATTATTGTTAATGCTTCACCGTGCGGACATTGCCGTCAGTTTATTAATGAGCTAGTTGAAGGCAGCAAAGTAAAAATCCACCTTCCAGACCAAGCAACAGCACCTTTATCTCACTATTTACCTTATGCTTTTGGCCCAAGCGACTTAAATATCACAGAGCCACTACTAAGCAAGCAACTGCACACGTTAACACTAGACTCCAATGACCCGATGATCATTGAAGCGCTTGACCATGCAAGCCTCAGTTACGCGCCGTACACTAAAAACTACGCAGCAGTGGTACTAGAAACTAAAGATGGTGCAACATACTGTGGCCGTTATGCCGAGAACGCAGCATTTAATCCATCGATGCAGCCAATGCAAATGGCATTATCGACAATGGCGCGCCATAATCGTGACTTTAGCGAGATCAATCGCGCGGTATTGATTGAATCATCTAAAGGTGTTGTATCACTAGTGGGTGCAGCTATGGACGCTCTACACAGTGTTGCTGTAGTTGAGCTCGAACATATTGTGGTTGAACCAGAATAACCAATCTGTCGTGTATTAGTCACAAAGTAAAAAGGACCACGAATGTGGTCCTTTTATAATAAATTAAACTATCTTCGCAGCTAAACCACTAACCGCGATTCTTCTCAAGTTTTGCTAACAGACTTGATGTGTCCCAGCGTGCACCGCCAATAGCTTGCACTTCTGAATAGAATTGATCGACTAATGCTGTTAAAGGCAAATGTGAGCCATTGCGACGCGCTTCAGTGAGTGCAATTCCAAGATCTTTGCGCATCCAATCTACCGCAAACCCTAGGTTATACTCGCCCTGCCACATGGTTTGATAACGATTTTCCATTTGCCAAGACTGCGCAGCACCTTTGCTTATCACCTCAACCACTTTTTCGCCATCAAGGCCTGCGCTACGCGCAAAATGTAATCCCTCAGATAAACCTTGTACTACGCCTGCGATACAGATTTGATTGACCATTTTAGTGAGCTGACCTGCACCTACCTCACCAAGCCTTTCAGCGCATCGAGCATAGGCATCCATAATCGGCTTTGCAGCTTCAAACGTTGCTTGTTCTCCGCCAACCATAACGGTTAATACGCCATTTTCTGCCCCAGCCTGACCACCAGATACCGGAGCGTCCATAAAGCCAATATTAAGTGATTCGGCGACTGCAGCAATTTCACGCGCGACATCGGCGGAAGCGGTTGTGTGATCAACTAAAATGCTATTTGCTGTCATGCCGGCTAATGCGCCAGTATCACTTAAAGTCACTTCGCGTAAATCATCATCGTTACCGACACACACAAACACAATATCTTGTCCTTTAGCAGCCGCTTTGGGAGTTAGTTGATATTCGCCACCGAACTCGTTAACCCACGCTTTTGCTTTAGCTTCAGTGCGATTATAAACAGTCACTTGATGGCCATTTTTAACCAAATGCCCCGCCATTGGGTAACCCATTACGCCCAAACCGATAAATGCAACTTTAGCCATTTCACTTCCTATTTGTAGAGTCAGATTGTTTATATTTTGAAGCCATTCTAAAGGCTTGATTGAAAAATAACAGGGAAAAAAGAAATAAAAAAGCCAGCCCAAAGGCTAGCTTTTATGCGTGAACAAAATCGACACTTTAGGGAAGTTGTAACGAAGGCTGTAGATCAACGTGCGCTTGCATTTCCGCACCAATCTTTTTGCGCATTTCCATCAAACGTATTGCAGATTCTCGCAGTTCTATATCCGCTGGCAGTTCTGGCTTCCAATCAGGTACTTCGGTCGGTTGACCTTCATCGTCAACCGCTACCATCACTAATACACAGTGAGTGGTTAAATGCCGATCTTGATTTTTAGGGTCACCCGCTTTTACATCAACACCTAAGTGCATTGACGTGCGACCGGTATAAATAACCTTTGCAGTCACTTCAACGATATTGCCCACATGAATAGGCTTAACAAATCGAATACCGCCTGCATAAGCGGTAATACAATACTTACCGCTCCAGCCAGCTGCACATGCATAGCCCGCAAGGTCAATCCATTTCATCACGGCGCCGCCGTGTACTTTTCCGCCAAAATTAACATCGGCAGGCTCTGCGAGGAATCTTAATGTTAATTGTCTTTCTAAACCGGCCATATTGGACCTCAATGCATTTACTGACTATTGAGTATCTTACGCCAAATTCTTTACATCGGCACGTTTAGCCAAACTGACCGACTAAAAAGCTACCACTTAGAACAACAGGCAAAGATAGGCGATAAACCCAAAGCTGTGTAGTCGCTCCGAAGTACTTACCACCATTAAATAAGGTGTAAGCTGCGATACCCGCTAAAAACAGCCCCATGACCTCAATACCTGCGATAACACTGTTGGCATTGCTAACGTCAATTGCGGTTATCAAGAGTGCAAACCAAACAATACTAAAGGCAGCTACGGCCATATTAAATGTTTTAACACCTAACTGCAGCTGAGGTAAACGTGTTGCGGATTCGCCACGAATAAGCTCATTAATATTAGCAGTAATAATGCCTAGAACTGGCATGATAGGAATAACAATTGGATTTAGCACTTTCGTGTCCCTTAGGTAAGTTCTGCATTGAGCTCATCACTTGAGCCGACGCCAGCAGTATCTGCCTAAAAACACGTATATTCTAGTGGCATATCAGCAGATTAACTAAGGTTAATCTTGCCGATATAAAATTTTAATATAAGGCCAAATTAGTGTGAGATAGTTCATGATACACATGAAGACTAAATATAAAAAAAGCGCCTTTAGGCGCTTTTTTTTTATCGTACTTAACTCACTATACTTTTTTAAACAGTAATGAGCCGTTAGTTCCACCAAAGCCAAATGAGTTACATAGACCGTATTCAAACTTGTAATCACGTGCTGTGTGCGGCACAAAATCCAAATCACAACCTTCATCAGGATTATCTAAGTTAAGCGTTGGTGGGATCACCTGATCTTGAAGCGCCAAAATCGTGATAATGGCTTCGACCGAACCTGCAGCGCCCAGTAAGTGACCGGTCATTGATTTTGTTGAGCTAACAAGTAAGTCATAAGCGTGATCGCCAAATACCGACTTAACCGCTGCCGCTTCAGCTTTATCACCTGCAGGTGTAGAGGTACCGTGAGCGTTGATATAACCAATCTCTTCACGACCAATTTTTGCATCGTTAATCGCGTTAACCATGGCTGCAGCAGCGCCAGCGCCGTCACTTGGTGGTGATGTCATATGGAACGCATCACCGCTCATGCCAAAGCCTACAAGCTCTGCATAGATAGTTGCTCCACGCGCTTTAGCGTGCTCGTATTCTTCAACGACCATCACACCTGCGCCATCTCCGATAACAAAACCGTCACGGTCTTTATCCCAAGGACGACTTGCAGCTTGTGGATCATCATTGCGGGTTGATAACGCTTTCGCAGAGCCAAAGCCACCAACTGCTAATGGGCAAGTCACATCTTCAGCGCCGCCCGCAACCATTACGTCTGCATCACCATAAGCAATCGTGCGCGCCGCAAAACCAATATTATGCACTCCAGTTGTACAAGCGGTCGTCACAGCGAAGTTTGGTCCGGTCATGCCGTATTTTATCGACAGGTGGCCAGCAATCATATTAATAATGGTGCTAGGAACAAAGAAAGGAGAGATCTTTCGCGGTCCACCTTTAATCATTGCCGAATGGTTTTGCTCGATAAGTGGCATTCCGCCCATGCCTGCACCAATAGCCGTACCGACACGAGCAGGGTCAAGCTTATCCATCTCAAGACCCGAATCTTCTACAGATTGAATCCCTGCTGCCATGCCGTATTGGATAAACAAGTCCATCTTACGTGCATCTTTACGGGACATGTACTGTTCGACATCAAAGTCTTTAACAGAGCCGCTTATACGCGTTGTGAACTCACTTGCATCAAATTTAGTGATTGGTGCAATACCACTCTTACCAGAAACTAGAGCTTTCCAAGAAGAGTCAACTGTATTTCCCACAGGGCTAACTAAGCCTAAGCCCGTTATGACTACTCGACGTTTAGACACGCGGTCACCTTTTTACTTTAAAAATGAATAATGATGATAGCTGCAAAGGGTTTGAACTACCAATACCTAAACCTTGTAACATGAACATATGCGTTCATCAGGTAAAAGCCAATTCTGGTTGGAATAATACTTACTTAGGTCAATAAGTATTGAAAAAGCGAAGAGTAAAACGGAGCATCAACCAGCGGCTTTACAAACAAAAACAGGCGGCAAAAATGCCGCCTGTTTTCTAGAATTCTAGATTACTGATTCTTAGAAACGTAATCGATCGCTGCTTGAACAGTAGTGATCTTTTCAGCTTCTTCATCAGGGATCTCGGTGTCAAACTCTTCTTCTAGAGCCATAACCAACTCAACAGTGTCTAGAGAATCCGCACCCAAATCGTCAACGAAAGATGCTGCTGATTTAACGTCTTCTTCTTTAACACCTAGTTGCTCGATGATGATTTTCTTTACACGTTCTTCGATGTTGCTCATTAGTTTTCTTTCCTATTCAAATTACGCACTTGCGCAAGATTGCGAGTAGTTTATTGAATTTGGCAGACATTGCAAGCTCAAATTTCGTGGTCTAACCACAATCAAGCCTGCAGTTGATGCAGATCACCCCATGAAGGCGGTAACAGCCTGCCGTTCCCTTTAAACCATGTACATGCCGCCATTTACGTGAAGAGTTTCTCCAGTAATGTAAGCAGCAGAGTCAGACGCTAAAAAGAGGACTGCGTTAGCAATTTCCTGCGCCTGGCCAAGCCTTTCCATTGGCACCTGAGACATAATAGCTTTTTGCTGCTCTTCC
This sequence comes from Shewanella sp. 10N.261.52.F9, assembly GCF_041471165.1. Classification (NCBI taxonomy): domain Bacteria; kingdom Pseudomonadati; phylum Pseudomonadota; class Gammaproteobacteria; order Alteromonadales; family Shewanellaceae; genus Shewanella; species Shewanella sp. 10N.261.52.F9. The sequence continues at coordinate 12,668 of NZ_JBFRNX010000024.1, read as the reverse complement.
GTCAGCTCATCTGTCATGTCTGTCTGAATAAATCCAGGAGCAATAGCATTAACTGTAATTTGACGAGATGCAACCTCTCTTGCAAGAGATTTTGTAAATCCGATCAAACCAGCTTTAGCTGCAGAGTAGTTAGTTTGCCCTGCATTGCCCATTGTGCCTACGACAGAACCAATATTGATAATACGTCCGTGACGCTTTTTCATCATTGGTCTCATCACCGCTTTTGACGTGCGGAAGATAGATGTTAGGTTAGTATCTACGATATCTTGCCATTCGTCATCTTTCATTCGCATTAACAAATTATCACGAGTGATACCTGCGTTGTTAACGAGGATATCAACATCGCCAGCTTTTTCTTTAATTGTTTCAAACAAAGACTTAACAGAATCTGAATCTGTTACGTTTAAAACAAGACCATGACCTTTATCGCCCAAGTAAGCTTGAATTGCTTCAGCGCCACGTTCGCTGGTTGCAGTACCGATAACCACAGCCCCTGCAGAAACTAAAGTTTCAGCAACTGCACGGCCAATACCACGACTCGCGCCAGTAACTAAGGCGACTTTACCAGTCAGATCAAAACTTATACTCATCAGATTTCCTTATTCGGTCAACGCCGTTAATGATGCTACATCGTTTACAGCTTGCGCTGAAAGTGAGCGATTAATACGCTTAGTAAGACCTGTTAGTACTTTTCCAGGTCCCATTTCAAATAATTTAGTTGTGCCTTCAGACGCCATTACCTCAACAGTCTCTGACCAGCGTACTGGACGATAAAGTTGGCGTACTAATGCATCTTTAATGTCAGCAGCTGCCGCTGGGCTCGCTACGTCAACATTGTTAATCACTTTTACGCTTGGCTCATTAAATTCTATTGCATCAAGTGCTATAGCAAGCTTTTCTGCTGCAGGTTTCATTAACTCACAGTGAGAAGGCACACTAACCGGTAATGCAACTGCCATCTTAGCGCCGTTAGCCTTGCATAATGCAGCAGCACGCTCAACAGCGGCTTTTTCACCAGCAATAACTACTTGACCTGGGCTGTTATAGTTAACAGGGCTCACTACTGCACCTTCGGAGGCGTCTTCGCAAGCTTTAGCAATCGCATCGTTATCTAAACCGATAATGGCGAACATTGCCCCTGTCCCAGCAGGAACAGCTTGTTGCATTAATTGGCCACGAAGCTCAACTAATTTTATTGCCGCTTCAAAATCAATGACACCTGCACAAACGAGTGCTGAATACTCACCTAAGCTATGGCCTGCCATGACACTTGGTAGTGCCTTACCTGATGCCAGGTATGCACGGTAAATCGCGACACTTGCCGCTAATAAAGCAGGCTGGGTTTTATCGGTTTCATTTAGGGTTTCAACTGGACCTTGCTGAACTAAGTCCCATAAATCATATCCTAGGACTTGGCTTGCTTGTGCAAATGTCTCACCCACAACAGCATGTTGCTCAGCTAGCTCAGCCAACATACCTAATGCTTGTGAGCCCTGACCAGGGAATACAAAAGCCGTATTTTCCATATTTATCTACCTTTAAAATCGATGTCTACTAACGAATACAAATGAAGACCATCATTAAAAACGAACTAAAGCACTTCCCCAGGCAAATCCTGCACCGAAAGCTTCTAGTAGTAACATTTGACCGCGCTGAATACGACCATCTCTAACCGCTTCATCTAGCGCGATAGGCACAGAGGCTGCTGACGTATTACCGTGCTTAGCAAGCGTTAACACTACTTTATCTAGACTCATATCAAGCTTTTTAGCTGTCGCTTTAATGATTCTAAAGTTAGCCTGATGCGGCACTAACCAGTCTATCTCAGATTTATCAATATTATTGTGACGTAATGTTTCAGTCACAACATGAGACAGCTGAGTCACAGCAACTTTAAATACATCATTGCCTTTCATTGTCATATAACCAACAGCTTCAGAAGTCTCACCTTTTCGGGGTGGGATTGAACATTTAAGCAAATCGCCTTGACGACCATCTGCATAAATATGAGTTGAGATAATCCCAGGTTCCTCTGAACGACCAACAACAGCCGCGCCAGCACCGTCACCAAACAAAATAATGGTTGAACGGTCTTCTGGCTCACATAAGCGTGACAGTACATCAGCGCCAATCACCAATACATTTTTTGCAGCACCTGACTTAACAAACTGATCGGCAACAGACAATGCATAAACAAAGCCAGAACAAGCCGCTGCGATATCAAATGCAGGAATAGTATGAATGCCTAGCATGGCTTGGATTTCACAAGCTGCTGCAGGGAATGCATTAGCTGCACTTGTGGTACCACAAACAATCATGTCGATTTCTGTGGCATCAATACCAGCCATTTCAATAGCTTTTAAGGCTGCTTGATACCCCATGGTCGCAACGGTTTCGTCCGCTGCAGCGATTCGACGTTCTGAAATACCAGTACGTTCAACGATCCATTGATCAGTGGTCTCAACCATTTTTTCAAGATCGAGATTACTACGTACCTGTACGGGTAGATAACTACCAGTACCAAGAATTTTTGTATGCATAAGGAATTTATCAGCTATTAATGTCTAAAAGAATCGACTCAAGACGATCTTCAATCATCTGTGGGAGTCGACGTTGCGCTTCTGTCACTGCTAAATTAATTGCTTGTAAAAAAGCAGCTTCATCCGCACACCCATGACTTTTTACTACAATTCCGCGCAATCCTATCAGACTTGCACCATTGTAGTGGTCGGGGTTCATCTGATTTAACAAAGAACGTATCCGTGGAGCGATGATTTTCGAAAGTAGGCGTACAAAAAAGCCCTCTCCGAGTCCTTTTTTTAGTTGGTGAACCAACAAGCGAGCAATACCCTCTGAAGTTTTCAAAGTGATATTACCGACAAAACCATCACAGACGATTACGTCTACGTTACCAGAGTAAATTTCATCACCTTCAATAAAACCGGTATAGTTTATTTGAGGGATCTGTTGCAGTAATTGACCAGCTTGTTGAACCTGATCATTACCTTTAATTTCTTCAATGCCGACATTGAGTAAAGCGACTTTTGGCGCCACTGTTTTATCAACAGTCTCGCTGAGTACAGAGCCCATAACTGCAAACTGAAATAACGTTTCGGAATCGCAAGAAATGTTCGCACCTAAGTCTAGCAAATAAACTGGCGTGTTATTGACCGCAGGTAAGCAGCTAACGAGAGCTGGGCGGTCGATGCCGGGTAAGGTCTTCAGTAAAACTTTAGACATCGCCATTAACGCACCGGTATTGCCTGCACTTAAGCACGCTTGCGCTTTTCCATCACGAACGAGCTCAATAGCCAAACGCATGGAACTTTGCTTACGGTTTCTGAGGGCGTGTACAGGCCGATCTGACATAGTAACGACTTCTGTCGTGTGTCTGATCTCAATGCGACTTTTGATTGCTGGTTCGGCAGATGCTAAATGTTCGTCTATTTGGGATTTATCGCCCACTAGTACGATTTTTAGGAGGGGGTTTAAGCGAAGTGCCTGCAAAGTTGCAGGCACTGTGATGCGGGGACCAAAGTCGCCCCCCATCGCATCTAACGCAAGCGTCAGATTTGTCATAAGGGTCTCAACAAATTACTTGTTGATAACCTTTTGACCACGGTAGAAACCGTCCGCAGTCACGTTGTGACGACGGTGAAGTTCACCACTCGTTGCATCCACAGATAATTGAGCTGTGCTCAAAGAATCGTGTGAACGACGCATACCGCGCTTTGAACGAGATTTTTTATTCTGTTGTACAGCCATTGGCCCTGTCTCCTAGATTACTTGCTCTTCAGTTTTTCTAACACTGCAAACGGATTTGGACGCTCCTCTTGAGCGGGTTCGATCTCGCCTACCACTATATCTTGCTTACCAAGATGACAATCTTCATTCTCATGCATGGCAATTAGAGGCATAGCGATTATCAATTCATCTTCGATCAATTGATGCAGACGAATTTCGCCAATTTCATTGCACTCAATAGGCTCATACGCATCCGGGAGCTCATCGATTTCAGTTTCAGTCTTACAAAGGCCGAAACTAAACTCGACCGTAACCTCAGTGGTAAATAGTGTCATACAACGTTGACAATCCAGAGTGAGCTCCGTCACAGCCTTCCCGTTAAGGTAGACTATCCCCTGTATATCGACGCCACATTCAAGCGACACTGCCACATCAGAACAGTCGCCGGCACATAATTCATTTAATCGCTTTAACTGCTTACCAGGCACCAAGCCTTCATACGAAATCTGGCTACTGGCAGCGCGAACGGGATCAATTGAAACCGGTATCTTTACTGTTTGCATAAGGCGCGCATATTACCGTGAAATTCCACAAAGTCAATACCCTCATAAGAACGTATTGAATTATTGCTGACTTCACCGGTTAAGTGAGTTGTTAGGTAACCGCATTGTACAAGAAACAAAGCAGGCATTACATTATATTTCATCTATAAATACGTTTAAGTGTTCGTTAATCCATCGCGTCATTCTATTTTTGTGATGCTGTTAATAAAGCGCATCACAAAAGTCTGCATAACAGCCTCTTTATATATGGCTAAAACTAGCAGAGTTTGCAGATAGGCGCTGAGTTTATTAGTACTATCAGCAGTTGAAATACCTTTTCTTGGGGAATGAATGGTGAAAATCTTAGGGAATGAGTGGTAAAAGCTCCTTCATCGAACATAGAAATTTATCTATTTAGGTAAATTCTACAGCGCTATTCTCACTCGTGAATCTTTGACGCACTAGATCCTGCTATGAACAATATAAAGTTAAAGCGCCTTTATATGCTTATAGAGGGCAATAGTTACCTTTACCCACTCTAACTACGAACCTTATAATTGTGCAGTGACTAAGAGATATTACTCTACCAAAACACCTATACCGTTAATGGTCCGCTTTAGTCGCTTTTTCTATCTGCTTAATGCCCGATGCCCAATCAACTACCACGTGGTCTAGCTTAGCTATAACTTCTCTGGCCAAAGCACCTAGCACCATAGCTGCTAAAATAGTGGGATAAAAAGGACGACTAACATCACCACTCAAATGAACAACTACTGATAACATGATTATGATCGCAAACCACAACTTAAACATTTAACTTCTCCGCCTTAAAACTTGCTTACAACTATAACGAGTTAGCCTGTACAGAAACTGAATACGACACTATTGCATCATAATCCCCACCTTCTCGATCTATAATGTAGAAATCGATTTTATAATAGGTAATCCACAGGAGTTATTCACAGACACACAAACGGGGGTATTTATAAACGTCTAATAACAAATAAGCCATTTACCGACAAAGCGAATCTAATCCAGTAAAATAGTAGAACTATTTTACTTATGACGTGTATAAGTTGCTTATCGAAAGCTCGCGTAAGTTATACACGTTTAACACCAACAAGGTATATCAATGACAGCTGCTATAGTGCTTGCATCAACCTCTCCATACCGCCAACAGGTATTAGAAAAACTGAAACTGCCGTTTACAACTTATTCTCCAGAGGTCGACGAAACACCTCTAGAAAATGAATCACCTTATGAGCTGGTTTTACGTTTAGCAAAACTAAAAGCTGCCGCAGGCGCCGCGCAACATCCAGACAGTATAATTATAGGTTCAGATCAAGTTGCTGTAATTAACGGCTCTATTATCGGCAAACCACATACCCGTGAAAAAGCCATTGAACAACTCTGCATGGCAAGCGGACAAGCAATTACCTTTTATACCGGACTTGCATTACACAATAGTAGCAGTGGGCAAATTGAAGCAATTGTTGAACCTTTTACTGTCCACTTTCGCACATTAACCCACCAACAGATCTGCCGCTATATTGATATAGAGCAACCTTTATATTGTGCTGGCAGCTTTAAAAGCGAGGGACTTGGCATTGCATTGTTTGAAAAGCTTGAAGGAAAAGATCCTAATACATTAATTGGTTTACCGCTCATTTCACTGATTGATTTACTCCACCTACAAGGTATCAATGTACTGTAAACTTTTACCACAAAGCACACAATTACAGGCATTGAGCGATAAAATATACGGCAGATATAAGGGAACTACACTAAAATAAGGCTAACTAATTAGATTTAGGTATCGTAACTTTCATTCAGTAAATACAAATCTTGACCAATAAACAATTGCTTAATGAATAGAAAGTTTCTGCATGCGGTTCAACGATTGAGAAAGGGATATGACCAATATTGAAGAAGCGCTTGCACTGCTTGCTGCCCCGTGTACCGATGAACGTTTTTTTCCTCGAGCGTTAAGTGCATTAACGCTCGTGACTCAATGTCGATGGGCTGGCTTTGTCCGACCTTCAACTAAGAAAGGCTTTGCTGAAGTCGTGGCTTTTTGCGACGGGAAGAAAAGCCTACCTGGTTTCGAATTTGAATTTAAAAACTCCCCTTGCGAACAAATCTACCTAGCACAGAATAAACAACACCTTACTTTTACTAACGAACTACAGCAACGCTTCCCCAAATTTGAGCTCCTAAAAAAATTGGGAGCCAATAGTTATCAAGCTGAAAAAATATTCAACGAACAGGGCGATATACTCGGGCATATTTTCGTCATAGATTCTTTACCACAAGTTGAAAATACCAAATCAAAAGAGTTTTTCAGATTATTAGCTCAGCGAGTGGGCGTAGAATATCAACGTCAGATCATTAACCGAGAGCTAAAACAACGTCAGGATATGATCGCTTCATCTGAGCAATATATGTCTTTTGTAGATACAGATTATATCTACAGAGTCGTATCAAAGGGCTACGAATCATTATTTAACCTTAATCAAGCTGATATTATTGGCCGCCCTGTTTATGAATTACATGGTTTAGCCGTTTTTGAAGGGCAAATAAAGCCGTTACTAGATCGCTGTATGCAAGGTGAACAGATAAAAACCCAATTGTGGGTTCACCCCCCACATATAGAAAAGCCCATCTTTTTAGACATCCACCACAACCCATATTATGATGCCAACGGCAAAATTAAAGGCGCGATTGTCTCAGCACACAATATTACCGAGCTCGAGAAAGCAAAAAATAAGGTTGAGTATTTAGCCAACCACGATAGCTTAACAGGGCTCGCCAATAGGCGTTCATTGTTCGAACAGTTCCATAGTTTATTGGATCAAGGCGTTAGTAACGATAAAAAAATGATCATAGCCTATATCGATATCGATGACTTTAAATCGATTAACGATAACTTTGGCCACAAAATCGGTGATTTGGTTTTAAAGGAGGTGGCCAATACTTTAACCAAAGTCAGTGAAGGCGAAGATACTGTTGCAAGAATAGGCGGTGATGAGTTTGTACTGTTCACAACTTGCAATAACATGACAGACTTTGGTTATCAAAGCCTATTACATCGATGGCGAAAGCGGTTACAGCAAGCCTTATGTAAACAAATCACTATTGATGAATACGAGATAACATTAAGTGCTAGTATTGGTTTACATTTAGTCACAGACACATCGACAGAACTATCGTCACTAATCAGTAATGCTGACAATGAGATGTTCAAGCACAAACAAAATGGCGCCGCTCAGCAATAATAAACCAATAAACTATACTGTTTATTTCACGCTAATACACAATGGATAAGTTACGCTCAACGTCTAATTTACAGCCACTTTATCGATTAAATCCCAGTGCCTCAGAGTAGCCAATCACATTGATGCAGGCTTACCTTAGTATTTGCAGTAATTCTAATGGCTGATGAATAATCGCTTTGGGTTTAGCCAGTAGCAATGTTGATTCGCTATGTGCACCATAACTGACACCCACAGAATCGATACCCGCGTTATTTGCCATATTCAGATCATGCAGAGAGTCACCAATCATGACGGCACTCTCAGGCTTAACCTTTAACTCTTCAAGTAATTCAAAAATCATATCAGGGTTAGGTTTACTCTTTGACTCGTCAGCACAACGACTCGACTCAAAGTAATGCCCTAAATTCGTTTCTGTAAGCACTCGGTTTAAGCCGTTACGGCCTTTACCCGTTGCTACAGCCAAACGATAATCCATGCTACGTAATTCATTAAGTAACACAGCACTACCATCAAACAAGGGGCTAGGAGTGCTATTAAGTGTCAAATAATGTTCTTTATACGAATTAATCATAGGTTCAAAGTCTAACACTGACTTCAATGGATAAAGCGTTTTTAGCGCCTCTTCCATTGATAAGCCAATGACATCTCTCACCGCTTGTTCAGTCGGCGTATCAATAGATAACGTTTGAGCCATCTGCTGCATACAAGTAACAATTTTACTGATGGAATCCATTAAGGTTCCATCCCAATCGAAAATGACTAATTCGTATGGCTTCATACTTTCTTTAACTTCTTTAAGGTTGATTCTAGTATTGGGTCTAATGGCGCTTTAACCTGCATAACCTCTTCCGTTTCCGGATGAGTAAATTTTAGCTGCGCCGCATGCAAGAATAATCGATTTAATCCTTGAGCACGCATTGAGTCATCAAACTTTTGCTCGCTGTATTTTTCATCGCAGGCAATTGGGTGACCAGTAAACTGACAGTGAACACGAATTTGATGAGTTCGTCCGGTAACAGGGCTCGCTTGGACTAACGTTGAATCGCTGTAGCGTTGTAAAATTTTAAAGCGAGTCTCAGACTCTTTGCCTTCTTTATTCACACGAACAATACGTTCACCTGATTTAAGCGTAAGTTTTAGTAACGGTGCTTTTACCACTTTATCGTGTGCTTGCCATTCACCTCTTACCAGTGCTACGTAGTCTTTCTGCATTTTCTTATATCTTAACTGATCATGCAGATGTCTTAGTGCACTGCGCTTTTTAGCAATTAACAACACACCAGATGTTTCTTTATCTAAACGGTGCACTAACTCAAGAAATTTCTGTTGAGTACGCAACGAGCGCATCGCTTCAATAACACCAAATTCAACACCACTACCACCGTGCACAGCAATACCTGATGGCTTGTTTAGTACAATGAGGTATTTATCTTCAAATAAAATACGTTCTTCAAGTTGCGAAACTTTTGTCAATTTAGCAGAGGGACCCGGACGCCCTTCACTCTCTGATACCCTAACAGGTGGAACACGTACCACATCCCCATCAGCTAATTTATACTCTGGCTTTATGCGCTTTTTATTCACACGCACCTCGCCCTTACGTACAATCCGATAGATCATACTTTTAGGCACGCCTTTAAGTTTTGTTAGAAGAAAATTATCTATACGTTGCCCAACGTGGTCTTCATCAATCGTAACCATTTGGACTTGTGCTTTTGGAGATGGAGTATTCATACTGCGCCGTTATGTATTTCGTTGCCACGCATTGTACAACAACTGAAAAGAATTGTGCCTTTCCATTTGCTGATTTTATCTATTATTGCTATATTTCCCTCGCTATCGCCGACTATGACTGGGTAAAACATGCCTAAGTCGGCCTTACATGACGTTCCAGAACGAGACTAAAAACGTTTAAAGTTTGATAGTAAATCATTGATTTACGGGTCGTTGTATCAATCAAAAGGCAAGAACATACGCCTTCACGACTAAATCAAAATGAAAACCCAACTTACAACTGGTTTCTCGACTGAAACGGCCCCAATTTCGAAGAATAATTTTAACTCGTCGTCAGACGCTACCATTTCGAATTGGCATTACTGGAAAGTACTTAAAGAATTTATGGGGTTGGTTGACATTTAACAACGAATTCCTTGTTTTTTGTAAACATAAAAAAATAAGCCATAAATAGGATGCGACACGCAGCGAATGCGTCTAACAGTTAATGCGCACCTTGCCTAGAGACTAACCGTGAGGTTCTGTTTTTTAATCCTAGGCCCGTAATGCAGTGAAAGTAGTAACGTTTGATGACCTTATATAAAGAAGAATTACGTCATCATGAAACGGATGTTAATCAATGCGACTCAATCTGAAGAGTTGCGCGTTGCCCTTGTTGATGGGCAACAACTGTATGATTTGGATATTGAAAGCCCAGGTCATGAACAAAAGAAAGCCAATATTTACAAAGGCACAATCACGCGTGTAGAGCCGTCTTTAGAAGCGGCTTTTGTTGATTATGGTGCTGAGCGTCACGGCTTCCTTCCTCTAAAAGAAATTGCACGAGAATACTTCCCTAAAGGTTACTCTTTCCAAGGCCGTCCTAGCATTAAGGAAGTGGTCAAAGAAGGTCAGGAAGTTATTATTCAAATTGATAAAGAAGAGCGCGGTAACAAAGGTGCAGCCCTTACTACCTTTATCAGTTTGGCAGGTTCTTACCTAGTTTTAATGCCAAATAACCCTCGCGCCGGCGGTATTTCACGTCGTATCGAAGGTGATGAGCGTACTGAACTGAAAGCTGCACTTGCTGAGCTTGAAGTACCACAAGGCATGGGCTTAATCGTCCGTACTGCCGGTGTTGGTAAAGACCCAGCAGAGCTGAAATGGGATCTTAAGGTACTACAGCACCACTGGGCAGCCATTAAAGAAGCTGCAGAGAGTGCTCCAGCTCCATTTTTAATCCATCAAGAAAGTAACGTGATTGTTCGTGCAATTCGCGACTACTTACGTCGTGATGTTGGCGAAATCTTAATTGACCACCCACGCATTTACGAACAAGCAAAAGAACACGTTTCATTAGTTCGTCCTGATTTTGTTGAGCGTATTAAGCGTTATGACGCTGAAGTACCATTATTTACGCACTACCAAATCGAAACTCAAATCGAGTCAGCTTTCCAACGAGAAGTGCGCCTACCGTCTGGTGGTTCAATTGTTATTGACCCAACTGAAGCACTAACCTCTATCGATATTAACTCTGCTCGTGCTACTAAAGGCGGCGATATCGAAGAAACTGCTCTAAATACCAACTTAGAAGCTGCTGATGAAATTGCACGCCAATTACGTCTACGTGACTTAGGTGGTTTGGTCGTTATCGACTTTATCGATATGACGCCAGTACGTCACCAGCGTGAAGTTGAAAAGCGTATGCAAGACGCTGTTCACCATGACCGTGCACGCGTACAGTTAGGTCGTATTTCACGTTTTGGTTTGATGGAAATGTCACGCCAGCGTTTACGCCCTTCTCTAGAAGAATCAGCTGCGCACCTTTGTCCTCGCTGTCATGGCCAAGGTACTATTCGTGGTACTGAATCTTTAGCGTTATCAATTCTTCGTCTAATGGAAGAAGAAGCAATTAAAGAAAACACATCGCAAATTGAAGCGGTTGTGCCTGTTGATGTTGCCGCTTTCCTATTGAACGAAAAACGTAAAGCAATTCGTATTACTGAAAAACGCCACAATGTTGAAGTGTATGTCATTCCAGATCCAAATATGACAACACCTGACTACCGCGTTGTACGTCACCGTAAAGATGATCAAATCAGTGAATCTAGCTACAAGCTACTTGAAAAAGAAGAAGCTAAGCTTTATGAACCACGTAAACTAGAACGTGCTGCAGCTCCACAACCAGCACTCAAAGGTTTCTCTACGCCGAAAAAAGCGGTCATTGAAGAAGCTAAACCTGCAACAGCTCCTAAGAAAGAAGAGCCAGGTTTCTTTGCTAAGATAGCCGCAGCGATTAGCTCACTATTTGGTGCAAAAGAAGAGCCAAAAGTCGAGCCTAAGAAGCAAGACAAAGACAACCGCAATCAAGGCCGCAATAATAACCGTCGTAACAGTAATCGCCGTAATGATCCTCGTCGTAACCGCAACGACAATCGCAGCGATAACCGTAACGATTCACGCGGTGACACGGAACAGTCTAAAGAGAAGAGAGCGAAAAATAGTCGCAATGATAACAATGACTCTCGTTCAACTTCTGAAGAGACGAACAAGCGTCAACCACGTAACGATAAAGCGCGTAAAGACAATAAGCCTGATTCGGCAACGAATGAACAGCCAAAGCAAGAAGCTGCACGTGAACGTCGCCAGCGTCGTAACATGCGTCGTAAAGTACGTGTGAACAACGAACAGCAAGAAGAGCTAAAAGCGGACGTTGTAGTAACTGACGCGCCAGTACAAGCGAAACCATCGACAGATGACAAGCCAGCTAAGCCAAAACGTCAACCACGTAAGCCGAAAGCTAAAGTGGAAACTGTTGAAACAGAAGCTGTTGAAACCGTTAATGCTGAAGATTCAGCAGTTGCTGCAACAAAGCCTGTCGTTGAAACAAAACTTGAAACCACTGACAGTGCGCCAGTAACAAGTGCAGTTGAAAGTTCAGAAGAAACTATGGCATCAGAAGACAATACTCGTGAACCTCGTGAAGGTCAGCGCAGAAGTCGACGTAGTCCACGTCATTTGAGAGCCGCTGGTCAACGTCGTCGTCGTGATGAAGATGCTCAAAATAATGAAGATGGCTCAGCTGTCCCCGCTTTTGTACCTAATGAGGTAGAAACCGCTGTTGAGGTTGCACTTGAGAAACCAGCAGAAACACCAGCGCCAGTAGTTGTCGTTGCTGAAACTATCGTAGAGCCAATTGAAGTTGCATCAGTACAGATGCCACATGTTGAAACACCTGTTGAAGTGAAAGCTGAGCCAGTTGTTGAAGCTAAAGTTGAAGCACCTGCAGAAGTGAAAGCTGAGCCAGTGGTTGAAACTAAAGTTGAAGCGCCTGTTGAAGTGAAAGCTGAGCCAGTTGTTGAAATTAAAGTTGCAGCGCCTGTTGAAGTGAAAG